>JAPLKG010000003.1 GCA_026388185.1 Candidatus Eisenbacteria bacterium
TCCAGCCAAAAGTAGAGTTTTCTGACCTTGCGAGCTCACAGCGAACTGCTCGGCGAACTGCCGTGGCGTCAAATCACCGAGCGAGCTATGAGGTCGAAACATGTTATACTCCTCGCGCCACCTCTCTATTCTTTCTCGAACGTCCTCCATTGACAAGAACCAATTCACGTCCAGGCATTCATCCCGAAACGTTCCATTGAATGACTCGATCATCGCGTTGTCACCGGGCTTGCCGGGCCTAGAGAAATCCATCGTGACTCCATGTTCATAGGCCCACTTGTCCAAAACCTTAGAAATAAACTCACTCCAATTGTCGCATCGTAAGCGATCAGGAACGCCTCGCTTCTTCACGAGCCGCCGCATGACCGCGACGACTTCCGCTCCCGTGATGTTTTGTCCGGCTTCAATCGCCAGGCACTCACGACTATAATTGTCCACTACCGTTAACGCCCGAAACCGCCGACCATTGAAAAGACTGTCCACGACAAAATCCATGCTCCAACACGCGTTTGGATACTCCACCACGGGCCGATCCATCCGACGGCTCCCCGTCACATGTCGACGGGGACGTCTGCGGCGCAAGTTCAGACTCTCCTCGCGGTAGATCCGATACACCCGCTTGTGATTGACGCACCAGCCCTCACGCCGTAGCAAGACATGAATGCGAAGATATCCGTACCGGACCCTCGTCTCCGCAATCTCCCGAATCCGCATCCGCAAAGCCACATCGTCTCTCCTGCGTGACCTGTACCGATGTGACGCCCGCCATATCTCCACCACCGCACATGCCCGCCGCTCACTCACCCGATACGCCTCTTGCAGATGCTCCACGCGCTCTCGCTTCTGGGCTGGCCTCAGAGCTTTTTTGACAGCACATCCTGCAACATCTGCTTATCCAGGCTCAGGTCCGCCACCATACGCTTCAGCCGACGGTTCTCCTCCTCCAGCTGCCTCAAACGCCTGAGCTCCGAAATCCCCAACCCCCCGTACTTCCTCTTCCACCGAAAGAACGTCTGCTCACTGATCCCCACCTTCCGGCAAACCTCCACCACTCGAGTCCCCGTCTCAGCCTGACGCAAAACAAACGCAATCTGCTCCTCCGTAAACTTCGACTTCCTCATGGACAAAACCCCCTTCCAGAGACAGAGATTTTGCCAGAAAACTCACATTATCAGTGGACCATCTTTGTGGGGGGACGTCCTCTGGGCCTCCCCCTGCAAGGATGACGGCTCTACCGCGGGGATGGCCAGTGACCCGGTTCAGGCACATATCTGCGTCCAGCAGCGCACTCAACCGTCCTCCAATAATCAAGGGGCGCAAGGTCTGAATGACGAGGAATAACAACGTAAGATCCATGAGAAAGAGCATGAGGAGGATGAAAGGATTTCCAAATGCCGAGTCAGAGGCTTGCTGCGTTGCTTCACCTGCTAGTTTTGTGAACATCGTGCAAAAGGAGGAACTGTCATCTGAGCAGCCCCTATCGACGTAGTTCATATTGAACCCTGAAAAAGTGCTTGTTGCGAAAGGCAAGAAACTCGAGAGTGTCGACGCCGACAAAGCTCGGTCCGTTCATCACAAGACCATCATATTCGTTCCCGGGAACATGATCCAATGCGATTGTGAGCTTCTTGCCCGGATAAGCGCCGTACGCCAGATGGTCGCCATCAGGGCTGAATACGAGAGAGCCACGTTCTATCCCGTTGTAGGGCGGTCCCTCGCTGCCATCCAGCACAACTCGCCATCTCCCATTCTTGCAGGCCGAATATGCCACTCGTTGACCATCTCGACTAAAAAGCAGAGAATCGGAAGGTATGTTGTCGTATACAGGGCCGGGCGTCCCATCGATGACCGCGAAATGTTCCTCACCCCGGGATCCGACGTACGCCAACCGATGACCTGTGGGTCCGAAAAGCCATGATCCTTGCACTATGCCGTCACAACTCTCGTCCTCGTTGCCATTAACAACAATGAGACACGTGTTGCCTCGTCGAGCCATAAAGGCCATGGTGCTGCTGTCGGGGCTGAAAGCGAGTGTGTCCTTGCCAATGCCGTCATATTGCTGCTGCGCCTCGTTGTCGAGGATGACGGTTTCTTTTCCGTTGATTTTCGCAACGTATGCTATGTGCTTGCCGTCTGGACTGAATGATAGAGAATCGAGAGCCTCGCAGGCTGGGCCTGGAACGCCACCTGTTATGACGTAGTCTTTCTCACCTTTCCTGACGGCGTAGATAACACGCTTGCTATCAGAGCTGAACTCCAATGAGCCGATGCTATCGAATGGGGGGCCGGCTATTCCATCAATCACCATATACCTCTTGTCGCCTGCACCGAAGCCGTAGGCGATGCGCTTACTGTCCGGGCTGAATATCGGCGTGTTGGCAAAGAACTCAACGTTGTCGTATTCAGCGATGGGCTTGCCGTCAACGATCATGAAACACTTGCTTCCCTTCTTGGCGCCATATCCGAGGCGTGCCCCATCTGTGCTGAAGGAAATCGTGTTCTGTGCAATGACGTCATATTCGGGTCCCATCTGCCCGTCAAGAACCAAGGAGCACATGTCCCCCTCATAGGCTATGTATGCGATATGTCGCGAGTCGGGGCTGAAGAGCAACAGTGTCCCTGTACCCTCGTGCCAGGATTGTGGCGCGCCCTCCACCACTGCCGACCATCTACTGTTCCTGCTGCAGGTATATCCGAACCTGCTTCCGTGGGGACTGAATATCAGAGACCGCTCACCAAGGGTATCGTGCGGCGGCTGAGGTTGGCCATCGAGAACCACGACACTCTTTCTGCCAACGAGCGCAGCATATGCCATTCGCTTGCCATCCGGAGAAAACTGCAGGGATCCATCGAAGATTCCATCATACCAAGGTCCCTCTTTGGCATCATATACGACACACTGTTTGCGATAGTCATCGATCACATACATCATATGGCAGCCATCGCGGCTTGTGACAGCCTGCTTGAGGCGCTCATGGAGTTTCCCCAAGTCCTTTTCGATGATTTGATATGTGCCCGACTGCGTTGGATCGGATTCGGTTGACCTTCGAAGTGACCGCCGAAATAGGTCCTTGATACTCATCCTTGCCTCCGTTTTCTTGATCGGTATGCTACTCCCTCATATCACGCTCTGGGTCGCTCCGCTTTCTTGGACAACCCTCAGAGTCATAAGCCTCATTTCACGAGAGCCTCTTCAAGTTCTAGGTTAGTGGCAAATTGCTGGGGAGTCAAGTTCTCCAAAACGCTTGACGCTACCACGAGCTGTGGGCGAAGTTCGTTGTACTCCTCTCTCCAGTGGTCGATCCTCTCCCGAGCTTCTTGTTCTCCTGCTCGAGCAACTTCAACCATCTCAGCTCGCCCAGGCCCATGCCCGCGCACTTCCTCTTCCATCGGTAGAATGTCTGTTCGCTGATACCCGACCGCCGGCGAATCTCCTCGACCGACCTATCGCTCTCGGCCTGACGGCGAGCATAGGCAATCTGCTCCTCCGTAGAACGCTTCTTAATGAGGGCCTCCCGGAAGGTTCTCATTACATGAGATTTTGCGCGTTGAGAGTGTCCAGATCATTGGGAGCAGATCAGTCGATTAGACCGGCAGAATTGAGGGAGAGTGTCTATTAGTTCTTGGTGGGGAATGCCTCATTGAGCTTGACGATCTATAGAGGTCATGCAACAATATCTACTGTCAGGCATTCATCCCGAAACGTTCCGTTGAACGACTCTATCATCGCATTGTCCGTGGATTTGCCCGGCCTCGAGAAGCCCATCGTGACGCCATGCTCATAGGCCCATCTATCCAACACCTTCGAGACAGCGGACTTAACGACCAATGCCCTGGTGAGTTCCGGGAGCACATATGTGCTTCGCAGCTAATCTATGTCGAAGGTTACCTGGACGTGAAGAGCTCATCGAAGTCAGCGAGACGGTGAAAGCGGTTGTCCTAATCTCTCGCACACTTACTTACGGCAACTCCCTAGGTGCCCGTGGTGCCACAATCTTTGCCGTAAAGCTTCGCGGTTGTTGGGTATTCGCCAGCCAACTCGGGGTACTTACCAAGCAGCGCCAGGACCCGGCGACGAAGAGCGAAACGGTCATTGAGGTCAAGAAGTCGCCAGGCTTCGGACTTGCGCTCACCCGATTTCTTAAGCGCGTCTTCCACGTAGAACAGCTCAGTTCGAGCCACCTCCAGATCAAGATCAACCGTCGTCTTTCCTGCAACCATGGTGGTTCTAACAAATTCACATGCCTTTGTCTCTGGAGCCCGCAAGACATCCAACGGCAGATCATCCTTTCTGATGCGGGTTTGCCCACGTTGGTTAGCATAAATCACAGCCCTTTCAAGCGCGGCTTTCAGTTCACGGACATTTCCAGGCCAGCTAAACTGCTTCAGCACCTCGAACGCCTCGTCCTCGATGTCACTCACGCGGGTGCGGCCCTGGCGCACAAACAGACACAGAAGATGGCGGGCGAGAGCAGGCAGGTCGTTCAGGCGTTCGCGCAAAGGTGGCAACGAGATCTCCACGCTTCTGAGACGATAGTAGAAGTCTTTGCGAATTCGCCCTTCGGCAACGGCTTGTATCAGGTCGCGGTTGGTCGCGGCCACAATCTGAACGTCGACTTTAATCTCGTGAGTGCTTCCGGCCCTGGTGAACGAGCGGTCTTCGAGAAAACGTAGCAGTTTAAGCTGCAGCTGTTCCGGTAGATCGCCGATCTCATCCAAGAAGAGGACCCCGCCACGCGCCTTCTCAATGAAACCAATACGTTTTTCTTTCGCATCCGTGAACGCCCCCGCTTCATGTCCGAACAATTCACTTTCGATGATGCTAGGATTGAGTGACGAAATCGCCACCGGTACGAAGGGTTCGGCGGCCCGCCAGCCATTCCGATGAATCGCCCGGGCCACCATCTCCTTGCCTGTTCCCGTCTCCCCCGTAATCAATACTGTGACATATCCATCCTGCGCCACCAGTTGAATCAGTCGCTTCGCCTCCAGCATTGCCGGCGTCTCCCCAATCAACTCCAATGGCTCAATCTGCCGAAGGCGTTCTTCCAGTTGGGCGACCTTGCGCGAGACTCTGGCATTCTCTACTGCCCGATTCAACCGCTGCCTCAGTTCCTTAATGTCGGCTGGTTTCTTCACAAAGTCCACCGCACCTAGGCGCATACATTCAATCGCCGTGTCCATGTCACCATAAGCACTGATCATCAGAATCGGAATCTCAGGACGTAACCGTCTGAGCTCTTTCAGCAGTTGAACGCCAGTGGTGTTTTCGGACTCGTCAAGCCGGATATCAAGTAGGACGATATCCGGGTTTTGCCCGAGCGCTTCCAGGCCCTGAGTCGAATTTGCTGCGCATATGACCTCGAAGTCGTTCCGCAAGGCCCGTTGCATTGCTGCGGTCAGGTTCGCATCGTCATCTACTATCAGGAGCTTGAGGTTCGATCCATTCATGGAAATTGACATGTTTCATTCCCGACAGTCCCAGATCGATCTATTGCCGCTTATTCGTCTTTGACTGCCTTAGCAATGGCCGCCAAACTCAATCCGCCCAGAACACCAAGGAACGAAAGCACCGTGATGCATTGAGCTAACGCCACCCAGTTGTTGCGTGGCCCGAAGGAAGATGCCACAGTAGTTGTTTCGACGCTCGACTTACCTTCGATCGTTCGCGTTACACTGCGAAACTGAGTCGAGTCGCACGGACACGTTGCCGCCGGATGATGCGGCAACATGCTGACGGCGGGGAACATAGAAATGGCAAACCATCCAAGGATCAAAACGGTCACGGCTACAATAATAACCGGATATACGCGAAAAAACCAAATCGGGTTGAAGCTCGGCCGCCGCTTTCGGAACTCAGGTTTATCGTTGGCGGGAATTTTCTCTAGATCTTCCTCGAACGTAGCTCGGCGTTGCACGAAGCTCCAGTGGTCCAATTTGAGCAATAGCCAGGGAAGGCCGTATGCTAGGATTGCCACCCACATCAGGCCAATCCACCCAACAAGGTTTATGCATCTAACCATTGTTTATTCCTCCTGCTTTGCGCGCCTCATGTCCCGGTTTACTTCCGAGACACCAGTGTGTACAGATACGCTATGAAGATACCAAGATGGACGAATCCAATCAGAGATATGAACACCGTCAAGCATTGCGCTGCCGGGTTTAATGGCTGCCCAACCGGCGTGTGACCGAGGAACAGAACATACGCATTGGTAATGTGCGGATAGGAGCAATTCGGTTGACACGCGAAGTTAGCTTTCAGCGCCCAGCTCAGGATGCCAAGAATCAATGGCCATAGTGCCACTGCAAGGACAAACAGCGGGAATGAAGCCAGAAGCGTCTCTATATACCAGCGGATCGGACGCAGCGAAATCAGCAGTGGATGTTTGAGAAAATAGGATTCGCGATTCAGCTTCCGCAGCCGCTTCAGGCAGGATTGCTCTTCGTCGAACTGACCATAGTGATTGAAAATCCGCATGATCTCAGTGACGACGCTCATCTCTGCGTTAAGCGCCGAGCGTCGTCGAACTGAGGGACTGAACCACCGCGCACCGGCTTTCACCTCTTGCTCCACTTCGTGCAACCTGTTCTTGACGTCAATGTTGTATTCCATCCCTTGAAACATGCACTCGGCTTTCACCTCGAGCTTGTGCCGGAGAGCAATCGCCTCCAGCGAGGTCGTTGGAGTTCGGTACCCGAGTAGCTCCTGTGCCTCAAGAGCGAGAAGCGCTCCATGGATGCAGTCGGGAACGGATTGGGCCGTTTCGTAGACTCGCTCGGCGCGCTCGATCAGGGAATCAGCAATGAACAGCAACCGCCCGGGTGCGCTGTGTGAGCCTGACCGCCCAATTGTTGGGTGGCAGGCGCTCCATTCCCTGTTGCGGCGCTTCCAGTAATCGCGTAGAAGCCCGCTCTGCGCTAGCAGCCGGTACATTCCCGCGCATGGCTTGTAAACCACCTTTACTGTCTTTCCACTAGCTTTGAGCTTCTTGATGTGCATCCTGTTTTGTTCATGCCAGATCGTGTACCTGTGTCCGACAGTAACGAACACTCGACTGGTTACCCGTCCCAGCGCTCGATAGACATCATCCCTGTATGCCAAATTGGAAAGCCCGATATCCCTCTCGCCGAGAAGGGAAGTCTCCGATTCCAACCCGGACCGATCTGGAAAGTTGAGGAAGAAATCTTCAAATGTAAATGAAGCTATCTGTCTATCATCGCGAAACGACGATAGCCCCCGCAGAGTTGTTACGATGTAGCACCGATAGCCCAAGCGAAATGAAAGGTAGGCATGCAGATACGCATAGGCTTCCTCATCGTCAATGGAAGCTCCAATATCATCCCGCTTCATTGCCCCGAAATGAGGTACCAATCCTCGAGTGTTATCATCAATCAGGACCTGCTGTCTAAGGGCGTCCCTCGTACCTTCCGGATCGAACATAGGTGAGATGGGAGCGGCCCCGCAGAGAAGACGTCGAGCCAATGTAGCAGAACCATCCCGCACCTCGCTCACGGGTTGGAAATGATCGCTAGTACGAGGAAAAACCCATCGAATCTCGGGAAAGGCTGAGATTAACATAGCCCCCAGAGTCTGGACCGGATCACCCGACTCGACCAGGAGATTCTGTTTGATCAGCTCATCTTCTGAGAACCCGATCTCCAACAACGCAGTCGAATTGCGCAGGATGGACGCTGGATGTTTCTCGAGGGCATTGGAGATCTGTCTAAATGTTCCCAGGACGTCCCCGTGAGGATCATCCGAAACGAGAATGCCACACGTCTCAACGCTGGAACCATGGCGAAGGTGTCGACGCAGGCTGGCAGTCAGCGAAGCATTCGCAGATACTACGAAGATTTTCGCTGGGTAAAAACTCATTCTCTATACGTCTTCTGCTATGCGGACTCCTGATCCTGCTTCTGTGAGTCGTCTTCGGTCATCGGGGCATCCAAGGCGATGTCAATAGATGCAAGCCATTCATGCAACAGATTACCATTTCGTAACTGGCCCATGAGCGCTCGATCATCGCCGCACCTGAGGTGATTCAGCAGTTGGTTGATGCAATCCTTGCCCTGCATTTCCAGTCTTGTACGTTGCTTGAGCGGGACCCCAATGCTCTTGAGTATGTTGATCACCTCGTCAACTCTGTTCTGCCATCTGACATCCCTGTACTGATCAACAATGTTCAACCAGTCATCGGGGCTGAACGTCGTCCCACCGTTCTTAGTGAGAGATGCACTCATACTCTGGAAGTCAAGGTCCGCCGAATAGAAGAGCCTGGCGATCCGGTGTTTGGCAATTGACAGTCTTCTGCTCTCGACCTCTTGCTTCCTTGCCCCAAAGAAGCCGTCAAGTGTCTCCAGTGCGGCTTCGAATTCATTGGGATCTGTCGCGCGGGCCACCTGCTTGATTGCAAGGGCAAGGTAATTGAACTGCTCCAAATGAATCCCGCTGTAACTCCCGGTAATTCTGTCCTCAGGAAGCGAAAGAACTCGGACGACATCGTCCACCGTATTCCCCGCTCCGACATGACATACCACCTTCACCGTCGTCTTGTCGCCGCCGAGCAAACTTGTCAGAAAATCTCGAACCTTGTCGCTCTTAAGGAGTTTATCTCCCCTGATGCAAACGACCGACGTGGCGCTAACTCTTTCTGCAATACGATCTATCTCCTGGTCGTCGAAGTTGGCCCGATCCGTGAAGATCCGCCTATTTCCCTCATCAAGTCCCCAGACTATTACCAGAGCCCCGTCGAGCAGCTCACGAATCTCCCTCTCCATGACCTCAATACCGAAAATCCTGGTTATAACAACGTACTTCATCGCGCTAGTCCACCCTTGGCTGTCGTCAGCGCCTTAACCAAGTGGTACTTGGATATGTCGTCGATCAGATTGGCCTTAATGACCGAGAAATCGAGAAATGGCCATTCCTTCTGCACATGCTTGATGAAAGGACCGCGCCCGGAGGTCACAACAACGTGTCTACCGGTCTCATAACCTCCCAGATACCACTTCGGCTCGGATGCCCGGGGAGCGATCCATTCATCTACTATCCCCTGGTGAATAACAATGATGTCGAATTCTCTGGCCTTTTCTTCCTGAGTAAGACTATTGAGCACTGCCCAGCCCCTTCTCCGCAGAGAAGCTGACTGGTATTCCTGCAGTGCCGAGTCACGTACGGCGTTCTCGACCGGTTTTGAAACAAACAACGGACCGCCGGAACCATCAAAATCAATGCTCAAGGGAATGTAGATCCCAAGGTTCTTGCGAAAATGCTCCATCCTGTCATTGTCGATCTTGCCGGCGTCAATGAAACTCTCAGCAACTCGCTCATCAATAACCAGAACTTTGGCAAGAGCCGTCTCAAGCAGCGACAAGATCAGATAGTCTTTCAAGAATGGGTCTTTGGGAGGTGAGCTCAGTAACGCAAACAACTTGAGCGCCTTCTCGCTGTCCCCGGTCAGGCTATGATGGATGGCCAGATGTTCCATGCTGAAACCTTCGTTTTTGAATACACTACTTAATACTTCATGATTGTCATAAACGACAAGAGTCTCATCATTCCCTCGGCAGACATGCTCGGCAATAGAGTTGACCTGTCCGCCTGCCGAGCAGTATGCAAGCTTCTTCAGCAGTTTGGACTCGTCATCAGTCAGCACAACGTCGAGATGCACCAAGTCCTCCAATTGAGTCATCCCTTGCCAGCGATTCGCGATTGATTCCCGGGCACTCCCGTCGAAGGAAATGACAATGTGATACTTTCTCTCGGGAAGGTCACTCCTCTCTTGTCTTCCCGCTCGCCAAGTCTTAAACCAGTCCTTGTAGCTTGATAGGATGAAGCCCTTCCAGTCTTCCTCCAATACCTGTGCTTTCGTGAACTGCTCCGGGACATCATATCCATCAAGAACCCGGTAAGGCCAGAACCATTGAGGCCATGCCTTGCTCTCCTGGTTCTTTGCCATTTTGTCACTGAGTATGGTCAGAGCATAGCATTGGTTGGAAGACGCCAGGCTGCCTTGAGAGTCAGCCTTATGGATGCCCAATTTCGCGGGAACAGCCCTTACCCTGGGGTCCACAATCAGCAGATTCTTGGGCATCTCCAGGTAGAACTTGTACGTAAGCCGATCCTTTCTATCTTCATCCGCCCAAATGTAGTACCGCGTCTCCGCGTCCTCACGTACATACAAGGAATCCGCAGATGACCCTGCTAAGAGTCTTGCACATTCTTTCATCTCCACTATTCCCATGTTCTCGTAGTTGGGCGTCCCTGTCGTCTCGTCAATCACTGGTTTTCGTATCATATCGTTGATCTTTGCAGCGAGCGCTTTGCCTCCACGCTCTATGTTTGGACTTAGATTGTCGAAAATCTCAACCCCCCAGCCTCCCTTTTCCTCGTCCAAAGTGCAGTTGATGAAAACTCTTAGATCTTCTTCTTTCTCTCCGTATTTCGCAGAATTCCGCATCACGTTCTCCAATATAGTGTAGAAAGCGTGACATCCGGTCCTTCCTCGAGGGATACCGACGAGAAAGTCCTCAACAGGAGCTTCATCTAACCCAATGGGCTGCTTCTCGCTATAGTACTTGTACCAAGCTATCGGCTCGCTCCTCCCGTCATTGATTGTCCTTGATGCTAGTTGCCCATTCATGACAAAGTGAATGTTGCCACACGAATACCCGTGACTTCTGACAAGCCAGTCGAGCAGCGGAACGTTCTGCAAGAATCCGTTGAGTAGCTCACCATAGAACCAGACGCTCTCCGTGGTTCCAGCCCACCCTGCAGTAACTCCCGCAATAAAGTCCATCCTCTCCTGAAGATAGCGGCTGAACAACTTCATCGAGCTACCGTATGAAGAGTCACTCATGTTCACCCCGGCCAAAACGTGACTACCGATGTTATGCGACATGTTGCGGGCCATGATGGCGGCGACAGCGGAACGTAGCGATTGCTCCAGAACCCTCTGCTTGTCGATCATGACCTGCGGTATGGCGAAAACACTGCTCACCATATGCTGAAGTAGCCTGTCGACGGGCGCGTCGAGTCGTTCGCGTAACACAAGAAAAACCCCTCCAATTGGCGTGCCCGTGAAGATAAGGCAGGGGTACGTAACTAGCCATTTCCAATCTTCGGGGGCAACGAGGTCGAAAACCAACAGTACCCTGAGGAAGCGTTTCACTTCGCCCTCGGTTCGTTCTATCCGGAGATTGCACGTGTCTTTTAGCTTCGTCTTGAATTCGGTGCAGAAAGCCGAGACTTGAGAGACCATTTCCTCCTCAATAGGAGAGAGGTACCATTCCATGACAGAATCTATCGACTCCTTTTCACCAAGAACTCGATCACGGGCTTCATATCGGGGCCGGTGTTTGTTCATCCAGTCTGCTATCTCAGAGTAGACTTCGGGCAGCTCCAGTTGGCACACAACGGAAGCCTCGGCAGGGGGTAAACAAAGTTCTGGTGGTATTACATTGCGATTTCTGGCCAGAGCAATGATTTTTCTATTCCATGGATCGGTCAGAAAAAGCTGGGTGACTGTGTGAACACGATCGTTGCCGGGCCTTAATAGCCAATTCCTCACAACTCTGCCAAAGAAGATTCTGTCTCCAGGTTTGTAATAGTCACTTTGGAGAAACTGCGTCGCACAGTGTGACTCAGTGAGAGGGTCCCAGAAATTAACAGAGCCCCACATCATGTCTGGTTTGGCCTTATCTCTTGAACACACATTGAGCATTCTTATGATGGGAGCAAATATCCAGTACAGAACGGGGCAGGGCATCGACATGTCGAGTCGAGATGTCTCCGATTCCTCCAGATTTAGGAGCCCCTTCAGGACGGCAGAAATAAGTTCACGGTTTTCGAGGAACTCGCGGATTTTTCTTTCCCTTATCGCATGCTGAAAGGTGCTGCCCGAGAAGAAGGCCTTACTTCTGGCAAATGCCGCACTAGACAACGAGGTCAGAAACTCCAGGTCTTCGCATAGAAAACGCTTCGCTGCGCCGAGGGAGCGCTTTTCGTATTCCTCCACACTAGCGGCTGGGAAGCGCGTCCTGATTCGCCCCCTGAGCCTCGACTCAGCCAACTCGCTCTCCATTGATAGTGGAACATCCTTTGCGGGGAAAACGCAATCCCTGCTGCCACAAAAGTAAGCATTCGCCACGCACGGACAGAGGGGCACTTGCGCCTTGCTGCATGCTTCGACAACGGGTTGAAGCAGTTCTTCTTGCAGTTCCCTCTTGAGAACCTGCATCCTGAGTCCATCACTTCTCTGCCGCGGCTCACCTTTCTCGTTGGCCGTGAAAAAGGTGGAGTACTCACTAGCTACACCGTCATTCCAGTACCTCAACTTGTACTTAACATCGTCGTCAAACGTCATCACGTTGCTGATCACCATCATTTCGTCGCTAACGTCTGAAGAGGACTTCGCGAAGATTTCTGCGTACCTTCCTACAGCTTCCCGGATGTCCTCGACTGTCTGTCCTGGCAACTCATCTCTTATTCTCGGAATGATCGGATCGAGTCGTAATCTAACGGGAACGTGCAACGATACCAGTTCGGCAATGGCCGAGAATCGCTCGGACGCTGGAGGTGCCTCGCTATGGAAGATGCCCTCCGCCGCTGGGCCAGCGGACATTGATGGAATGGTCACTTCAACTACAAGCGGAGTCTTTTGTGCGACCGCGGCGTATTCAGGGTCAAGAAAGATCTGGGGGTTCTGTGTGATGACCACCAGCGGGAAGCCATGGTGGGCCAGAGTCTGCAGTACCGACAGGGCATATTTGTGGTCCGTCTCAAGAGGCTGAAATGGATCTGTTGAACATGAGACCATCACTGGGAGTTTGGGCAGGCCCAGACCTGTTGCGGTCTCGATATCCTTTTTGAGATACTTGGCGATGTCTCGACTGAAAACCCTTGGCTCGTGGGGATGATTGCAGACATAGCAAAACCTGCACTGAAAAGCACAGCCCCGGTACACGTTGACTCGCAGACGAGCCGGACAGCCGACGCCAAACATGTGAAAGGCATCAAGAACACGGAGATTTGCTTTTGTGTACCCGGCCATGATTCGAGCCGCATCGCCGATACTGCCGGGTACTGCAGATCTCTCAGCTGCTCCGCCAGTGCAGTTTTCATCGAGTGAAGGACCGTTTTCTAACATTCCATTCCTTCCGTACCCGTGTCCATTTGCAGACTGGATCGGGCTGTCTGTTGACCTCTCTCAGAGCGGGATAGGATGCTAACCGCTTGTGGCTAGCTGACTTCAGTTTCTCGTTTGCAAAGCTGAAGTACTGATGCATCAAAGGTTCAGCGGGAGCACGCTAAGGTTCCTTACTGCGTCGGCCAGAAGCAGCTCGGTCGGAGAGACAGTACTTCGTGTTTTCCTTCCTCCGAAATCGGAGACCTGCCCGTCCTGCAAAACGTCGTCCCTCTTCTCTTCTGAAGGCTGTAGGAGGATACGATGTGAAGTTCTCTTGTTTCGTTCGCCTTGGCAGAACGTTAGTCATGGTCATGAAGTCCCCCGGAGCACAACGGCCTTTGGAGCACTTCGCTTCCGATTATCGCACATTGGCAGGCGAGAGCTTTCCTTTGTCGAGTTTCACGATGCTGAGCGGGAACTTGATGTTCCTATCGCTTCTCACACTGAGTGTCCCCATGGCGCCAGGATAGTCCTTCAACTCCATGAGCCCGTCTTTGATCTCTTGGGCACTATACCCCTTGTTCTTCATAGCTGTCGCAACCATCATCATTCCGTCATACGCGAAGCCGGCGAAGACATTGGGATCACTATTGTACATCTTGTGGAATCTCTCAATGAAGGCTCTTGCGGCGGGTTCCTGGGAGTCCAAGCTGAAAGCAGGACTGGTGAAATACGCCCCTTCAAGGCTACCAGCAGAGAGCGCAATGAAAGCAGGAATTGACATGGCCATAGGGGCGGCCAAGATACCCTTGTAACCTAGTTCGCGTAACTGCTTCGCGAGAAGCACGCCTGCCTTGGTATACCCAATAATGTAGATTCCCTCCGGGTTGTAACTCTTGGCTTTCGCCGCAATGTTCTTGAAGTCCCCCTGATCCAACGTATAGCTATCTGACCAGACTATGTTCCCACCGTAGGTCTGAAGGGTACTCTTCAGAGCCTCGAAGGAGCCGATACCAAAATCATCATTGCAGTATAGAGCGACGATGTTCTTCAGCTTCAATGCGTGCATCATGAAATCACCCATTATGAGCGCTTCATCATCGCTGCCTGGATGATCTCGTACGACCCACTCGCTTTGTTTCGTAATCCCGGGGTAGGAGACGGCTATGAGCATTGTCGGAATCCGTGACTTCAAGGTAAGAGGCACGACAGCATTCGCCACGGAACTTAGGGCCGAGATGATCACTGGGACTTTGTCAACGTCTGCGAGTTTCCCGAAAGCGGTCACGCCATCCTTCGCCTGACCCTTACTGTCCTCGAATGAAACCTCTATCTTCCGACCACTCACACCACCATTTTCGTTGATCTCTGCTTGTGCGGCCTCGATGCCCTTCCTTTGCCACTCACCGATGTCGGAAGTCGGACCTGTTAAGGGCAATATGGCACCAACCTTTATGGTGCCGGACTTTCCAGTGCAGTTCAAGCCAATCACCGCGCTGCAAAAAACGAGGAGAGTCGCACCGACCAGATACCACAGTTTCTTGTTCTTCACGTCCCACTCCTTTTCTTGAGAAGAGACTCCCCAGAGTCAGCAAACTGTTTGTTCGCTGATCCTAGGAAGAGCTGTTCCAGTTTCCCATTCGTAAGCCACTCGCTGGGTCTCTTCGTTTCCATGGCTAACCGACCGCTGGCAAGAGCAACCGCATGTCCTACCACAGTGAGCGCTTCTAGCACGTTCTGCTCGACCATGATAATCGCAGTGCCCCAATCTTTGGCGACTATTGTCACTTTGTCAAGCATTTCGTGCACAAGTTTCGGGGAAAGCCCGGCCGAAGGTTCGTCCAGAAGCATTAACACCGGTCGGCGCACGAGCACCATGCTAAGCGCCAAAGCCTGTCGCTCCCCACCGGACAGAACGCCGGCCCGTTTCCCCAACATCTCTCTCAGGTTCGGAAAGAGTTTCAAAACCTGCTCCACATTCTTTTTCAGTTCAGCCTCGTTCAATGATATGCCGGCCGTGCGCAGATTCTCGAGCACGGTCAAACTGGGGAAGACCCGGCCGCCTTGCATGAAATAGCCGATTCCGACCCGCGCGCGCTGGTGGGCCGAGAACCCGGTGATATCAGTGCCATTAAATGATACTCGGCCGGTTGAGGGCTCGAGGAATCCGGCGATGACTTTCAGTAGAGTGGATTTGCCCGCACCGTTGGGGCCGATGAGGGCAAGGAGGTCACCGCGGCTGACTTCAAGTGTGATGCCGCGAAGGATCTCCTTCTTGCCATAGCCGGCGCGGATGGACTCGATCCGCAGAATCTCCTGGGAGGAGGGACGTGGGGCGAAAGGGACGTCCGGCGTCACGGAATGTGGATTGTCCGTTGCGGGTTGTTTCATGTTTGCACCCTCAGATCCCGATGTATGCCCTTCTTACTTCCGGATCACAGAGCACTTCATTGGGCTGGCCAAAGGCTGTAACCTGACCTTCGTCAAGAAAATAGACCCAGTCGGCAATGTCAATCACGACATTCATGTTGTGTTCGATGAAGATGACCGTCTTGCCATTCTGCGTGAGTTTGCGAATGACATCTAGTAGGCTACCGACCATCGTCGGATTCACACCAGCAGTGGGTTCGTCAAGAAGCATAACGTCCGCATCCGCTGCGAGCAGCCGGGCGATAGACAAAAGTTTCTGCTGACCATAGGACAGGTTCTCAGCCATATCGTCAGCCTTATCAGCCAGGCCAACGAACCGGAGCAACTCCATTGTCTTACCGTAACGACTCTTCTCTTCGCGGTTCACTTTCGGCCTTGCGAGCAGCGCCATCAACGGATTCTCACCCGTCTGTCTCTGAAATCCCACGAGTACGTTATCAAGCACCTTCATGCGCATGAACAGATGAACATCCTGGAACGCCCGACCGATTCCCATCCTGGCAATCTGCCACGGGGCAAGACCGGTGATTGGACTCCCGCAGTAGCAGGTCTTTCCTTCATCAGGATACAAGAAGCCGCTGATCAGGTTAAAGATAGTGGTCTTGCCTGCGCCGTTGGGGCCAATTAGACCGGTGATGCGCCCTTGTCGGAAGCCCATTGAGACATGATCCACGGCACAGACACCACCAAAGAATTTCGTGATGCTCTTGAGTTCGAGGATCGTCATTGGAACTTGTACTCCCCAAGCAGTCCCCGAGGCCGAAATCTCATGATCAGGATGATCAACAGGCCGTAGATAATCTGCCGGACATTGGCCGCAATCGCATCGGGCATCCGGACAAAACGCAGAATCTCCGGCAGCAGAATCATCAGGACGGTGCCGATGAGCGGGCCGACGATATTGCCGGTGCCGCCGATTATGATGATCGAGAGGATGAAAACCGACTCCATGAGCGTGAAGCTCGTGGGATCGATGTAACCCATATAGCCGGCGAATAGCGAACCGGAGACCGCAGCGAAGCCTGCACCAATGGCAAATGCGACTACTTTGAATCGAGGTATGTCCTTACCCAGAGCCGCGGCAGCCATCTCATCTTCCCGGATCGCTTTCAGGACTCGCCCAAACGGCGAATTGCCGATCAGATGTAGCAGTCCGATGCAGATCGCGGCGATCACTGCGCTCAAGAGCAAGAATAACCCAAGTGAGCCAAACTCCAGGCCCAGGATGGCTGGCCGCGGAATTCCGGGTATGCCATACGGCCCGCGCGTCAACCCGATCCAATTATAGAGAATGGTAAAGACAATGATCTGAAAGCCAAGAGCGGCAAGGACAAAATAATCGCCTTTCAGCCGTAGCGACGGAACCGAAATCGTCAAGCTGAGTAGCATCGCGCCAATCACCGCGAGCGCCAAGGCCGGTACAAATCCAATGTGAGCGTTCATAATCAGAAGCGTACTGATATATGCACCGATACCGTAGAATGCAGCATGACACATCGAGAGCAGGCCGGTGAAACCGACTATAAGATTGAGCGAAAGTGCGAGGATTAGGTAGATTGACATCATGATCAAGATATGCAAGATGTAATTCATTTCGCCATCTCTTCCGCCCGACGCTGGCTGCCGAAGATACCCTGGGGTCGAGAGAAGAGGAAGGTGACAAGCAGCACGAAGGTCACCATGTCCTGCCAGCGAGCCGAGAACTTCCAGACCGCGAGACTCTGCAACAAACCGATCGCCACCCCCCCGATTGCAGCGCCTTCAAAGATACCCACTCCGCCGATAATCACCGCCACGGCGCCATTCAGGATTGCCGCCATGCCGATATTTGGATCAATCCCGACATCTGACCCGATGAGCATTGCAGCCACCGCGGCCAGGGCTGAGCCGAGCGCTAAGACGCTCCAGCGCAGGCACCGAGGACTCACACCTATTGCGGAAACCAGCTCTGGATCGTCGCGCAGCGCCCTAATAAGTTTACCCAACCGAGAGAAACGTAGCAGCGCTGCGACCAGAGCAAAAAGCACTACAGAAGCGACCACGGTCCACACTTGAATCTGAGTGAGAATCACGCCGCCGATAGTGTGGGTTGCCTGGATCCCGGGGTTCAATACCTTGGTCTCATTCCCGTAGAGCATCGCAACAACATTGACCAGCACGATGTACAAACCGAGCGAACTTAGCATCTGAATCAGTTGCGAGGAACCGCGCTTGACCAGCGGCCGATAGAGCGCCTCCTCAATCCCGATCCCAAACAGAGCGATAAAAACGATGACTATCAGGGCCGCGGGTATCAGTGGTACGTGCCAAAGATTGTGAAGCGTGAAAAATAGGTAGGCGGCTAGAGTGTAAACGGCACCGTGAACGAAATGGAATGTTCTAGTCGTGCTGTAGATTAGAGCGAAGCCGAGAGCGACCAGTGTATAGGAGCACCCCATGACGAAGCCGTTGGCCAGCAGTTGAATGAGCATAGTGTTACTTCGCGTGTGTACGGATGACTTCCTTCAATTCCTGGAGGTTGATCGGCTTCTTCAAGTAGTGAACGGCACCAAGATTCACAGCATCAGTAGCAGCATCCCAGTCACGATAGGCACTCATCATTACCACCGGGACATTAGGAAATCGCTCATGCAGCCAACCAAGCAGTAAGATGCCGTCGCGATTAGCGGGGTCCTCCTCCGAAAGACGCACGTCAACCAATGCAAGATTGATCTCCGCACTCATCTTCTGTTTAGCTTCCTCAAAACTTGCAGCCGTGATGGTTTCGTATTCGCTCTTGAGTGCGCGTGAGAGCGAATTCAGATATTCTTGGACGTCGTCCACAATGAGCAGTTTCATACTGGCCTACCTTACTGCAACGCGTGTGCCATTTCAACTAATTCTTGGTCTGTCTGACCTAGGCGACGTAATTCATTAATTGCCAAGGAAATAGCGAGCACCCTGCAGATTTGCTGCAAGAGGGATATGACCGCGACATACATGAACGTGCCAATTTCGCACCCTAACGTGACGTTTCGGTCACACTGTAAGACTGTAGCGTCAGACGTAGCGCCCCTCCCAACCAAAACCAATGACAGCGAAGCGTGGAGAGATTTACTAGGATATCTGGAAATGTGGCTTCCCGCGCGCTAACCGCACGCAATATCACAGTTAGTTTGGGACCACCTCGCCCATCACACACGTCCGAATAGGATATCACAACCGGACATTCTTTCAACGCAGTGATCAGACTGCGGCGATCTCCCCGGGGGTCCCTCGACTGGTGCCGTCACTGCGAACCATCTTCCAACAAATGGATTAGCCAAATCTCGATGTCCCAGCTGCCATATATCCGTTCTTTCAGAAACGGGGTGTGGAAGCTGGCTCCGTACGGCACGTTTGTGGCAAGGGTGAGAGGTCCGTCGCGTAAGGATCTGATGAAGACCCATTCGTTGTGTGGCTTCAAGACTGGGTAGAAGTTACCGCTTCCTACTGCTGCCAAGGGAAATAACACTGGAGTCTTCCGATTGGATCGCCACAGCGCCTTAGGCATTCCAAGCATCTCGGGATAGAGGATGTTCCCCGGATCAGGATCTCGCTCAACAACAAAGGAACCCTCAAAGGGAAGGTTGGGAAAGTAGTATCGTTTAGGAATTCCTGTCAAGTAGCCAAGAGAGAGACGGTTCGAGGCCTTGCGACTCAGTCTGAATCCCAGAATTTGTCCTCTCCTTATGATGAAATCGGTAAACTCTCTCTTCCAGGATGGATTTATCGAGAATGTGCCCTGCAATGTTGCTCGTCCATAACGAAGGAACGCCAGAGTATCCTGATGTGTGAGCCCCACACTTACATCTTCAAAGCTCTCCCATTTGTAAAAGCCGAACACCGGCCAGTAGCGAAGATAAGTATTGTCTCCGCGCTGCAACCACTTGCCGCAGAGGGTAATCCCACCGTAAGGAGAAGATGTGGAATCGCCTGCCACCACCTGACCTCTAGACGATAGCTTGTTTACCACCGAATTCCGCCTCAGTACTCTGACCCTAAGGAAACCCTCTTTCGAATCCTTTCGAATGTGTATGCAGGACCAAGTAGAATCCGCGATGTCCATTGTCCTATTTCCGCAACCTCGAACGAAATTCTTGCCGAAAACACCGCACCAACAAGTGTTACTCTCCACCTGAACCCGGTAATCTCTACTGCAACCCGAGGCGCAGAGGAACAACAGTAATCCAAGGATATATAGGGCTACCTTCATGTAGTGCGTTTCCCGACTTGAGGACTCTCTTCGGTTCAGAGCAATTCAGATCACTGTATATCGTCAAGTGAAGATGAACTTGTCTGGGCCCATTCTAAGAGACACTTCTCTAATGGCAAGCCCCTTCTTAAATAGATCGCCTTTTGTCGTGGTAGCCATCTTATTCTTGTAACAGTCCCTTTTCATCGTCATTGCAGTCTTTGTTGTCAGCACGCCCGCGGCAGACTTCATAGGCAATCACGTTGCCCAACGATCCATGATAGCGCTCGGTGCTGAAGTAATCAACAAACGCTGCCCTCTCAGCCTCAGGCTCCCCTTGAAGTTGGAGCAGTCCCGATCACGACACTCCCAATTGACCTGTAGTGTCGTCCTGTCGTGCCCTAGGTCACAAATCGAAACAATCCCTCCCACATGATGAATCCCAGGAACCTGGGGCGAGCAAACTTGCCAAACTGTCAAAGTGGCTTTTCCCCTCCAATCGCTCCATCGATGGCCCAAACCCGATGGTCAAAATGGCCGGTTCTAATTCCACGCAAAGCAGCTCGCTTCCACTGGCCGCTGACACCCTAAGCGGTTAGATTGAGAGTTGGCCTACTAAGCTCTGCTCAGGATCCTGCCCACTATCACCGAGACAATCGCTGCAACAAAGGTTCCAATCAGAGTGGCGCTCCATGCTTGGAGTGAAGGAGTTTGATGCAACGCTATTGCTGTGAAGTAATCAATCAGCGGACCTGCCAGAAATACTGCTGCCAAGACTCGTCTGAAAGAAGAACGTGCCCTCCTCAGGACCAGACCCAGGAGAGTAGCGGACATTAGTATTGCAAGCAATATTCGCGGGTCAAAACTGGCACTGCCTGCTACCACTGCAGGCGTAGTTAGGATCAAAGCCTGCGTAAGAGAGGCTGCAATTGCTCTGTCGGTAATGAAATAGACAATCGGCGCAACAGCTCTCATAAGACCAATGACCAGAACTGTACCCCAAAACGTCTGCCACAGGGATGTAAACAGCCCGCTGCCTAACAGGCAGCCCGCTCCTCCGCCCAACACAAAGACAGCAATCAAGAGCATTTTGAGATGACTGACCCGGGTTCTGGGACGTGGGGCTTCTGCGTGCCACAAGACGGGGCGACGCGCGGTGGCATGCTGCATACCGGGTGCCGCGAGCGGAGATACCCAGACTCTCTGGATTGGTCTTCCACTTGGCACCTGACGGCTGCGCCGGAGAACCGGTGTATTCGAAGGCGTAATCGTTATGACTTTTGCGGTCGGATGAGCAGGGCAATGATGATTCAGGTGATAGTTTCTACTACATACGGAGCATATGTGATATCTTTCATTTTCTTTGATTGCCCTGCCACATGCGGGACATACCCTGAAGTTCACGTCAAGCCTATCTGGCTCTAACCCAACTTCCCCACGCAGTCCCATTCTTACGTACCACTGCACGAGTCAAGTGATTGAACGGGATACCGAGGGACTGGATTGAAAAGCCACTTATGAGTTCTTCTGTTACATCAAGTGGGACCATGGAGTTCCATAACGCATCCTAACCACGCGTTTGGTCAATCAAAGATCGAAGACGAACCAGGTCGACTGGTGGAACATATTTGGAAATCCTGTTTGCGTTTGCCGTCCACCATTGCATTGCTGCGCGGTTGGCAGGAGAAAGAGCATTGATCTTCAGCAAACTTTCCATATCTTGGTTGTACTGAAGATATTCAACCACGCCGCGCACCCAGTCCACCACACACAAGTCGGGTTGAGGATAACCCAGTCCCCAACATATTGTTCCATCAGGCCAGATTTGGGGATGAAAGGGTACAGGCGCCATGAACCTCATGTCGGGAACCGCAACCCACGGATAGCCCGATGGAACGCGGACAGTGATCACGAAAACATCGGCCGTGTGATTCCGGTTAGAATCCGGATTGCTCACCAAGCTTCTTATCCCCTTAATGATCAGCTTGAACTGTCGCAGGTCCAGACTTTGCCCCTCTATTCTTAGGCGCAAAGGGATATCAGATTCCGCATCCAATATGGTCTTCAGCCTTCGTAATCGCACCATCTCGTTGTTGAGCCGATCGTCCAAAAGTGGTGTCCTCCCAGCCATTACGCGAACTCGTCAGTGCACTGCCCCTTGGATAGAAATAAGGGTATGGCACAAAGCGCCAACGCGTCGCATCCAAATCAAGATTTCACGAAATTTGTCTCACAGAAATATAATCTATCTCTACCTTCATTTTCCCGTCAAGAACGAATCCAAGCTGATGGCCAAAGAGCGGTTTAGAGGGTGCGTTGATTACATGCTGGTCGTTTACAAAGAAGTGCAACTGTCTTCCGACCTTCTTGACAGTTAGTTTGTTCGTTGAATTCTCTCTGTTGATGCTTTCCGTGATGATGCGGCCTGTAATTAGGCTCTGCGTGCCTTTCTTCATCTCAGCGTACGAAAAGCAGCCGTTACCGGCAATCTTAGCTTCATAGTAATTGCCCCCGTCTTTGCCACCCCAAGTGATTCCGAATCCGCGCTCGTCCGTACCCGAGATCTTTGTGAATACTGCTTCTATTACGAAATTTTTGTGGAGGTCGAAGCCCTTGATGGAGGTGGCGTGCATGACACCTTCGTCCTCCAAACGGTATTCGAAAACATATTTGCCTTTGGCAATTTTTGCAGTATGGGATTCGGTCTTGCAGATTGGCCAAAGATCCACATCTTTATCAAAGTGATCCTCGAAAAGAAGCAAGTAGTCCGCAGTAACATCAGACCGCTCCTCTTGAGCTGTATTATTCACGATTCTTATGAGTCTTGGAGCGAAAACCACAACAGATATAGCGATGACAATTGTCCATATAATGATTCCCCAATGAGTGCGGCTTCCTTCCTGCGCACCTGGGAGGGTTAGCGTAGCTTCGTCTTCTGTAGACAACGTTCCCGGAGATGGAAGCTGTCTCAAGCCAGCTTGTCCATATCGAGAACGTCCCTGGCGGGGCGATCGACCTTGTGTGCGCGGAACCGCCAGCCGAGAGGTTGATCTGCCGCGCACAATGCTGGCAAGGTTGGAAGCTCCGGGAGTGACGACATACATCCAAGCGCCAGTATGCTGGGGGCACGCATGGTTGAGGTGATAGTTTCTTCTACAAATGGGGCAGATATGATACCGATCGTATTCCTTAATTGCCCCACCGCATGCGGGGCATATCCTGGCTCCCACACTGCATCACCTCGAGGCAATCCAAGCCTCTCCCACGGTATTTCCTTTACTAAACAAGACTCGAATCAAATGATTTGGAGGGATATGCAGAGATCTGAGAGAATATCCGTCTTCAAGTTCTTCTGTATACTTATCTGGAACGACTGCCAATGCCCCACAGGCAGGACAGCAAGATCTCAGGAACTTCCCAAGCAGGCATGGCTGGATTGTGTGAGAGCCACCACATCCACGACAAACGACGGAGTACACTATCTGTTTGTCGTGTCTAACTTCTACCTCAGAGCATCCGAGGGCGGCTCGAAGCCTATTCTTGATCGAAAGAACATCATCGTCTAGGAGAGACTCTAGAAGGACTTTCGACTTGTCTGGCGGAGGAACATGAGCAGGGCAATTTTCTTTTCTTGGCACTTCCCAGGTCAGGAATGCCCCGTTTTCTCCATCGAACCAGAAGAACACACTACTCCGGGCGGAAGGACCTGAGTGCTTCAGATGAAGGATCTTAATGCACTCTTGAGCTGCAATGCCTCCCGCTATTGCGCCCGACGTAATGACCATGGGGATCTTGGGCTCATCTGGAAGCATTCCTATCTTTGAGCAGCTGTGTCTTTCCCATAGTTGCTGATACTCCCTTTTGGTCCAGCTGCATTCAATACATGCTCCGGATGGTGTGGCAACGAATACACTGCTGACCAGACCACCTATCCCCGTATCAACTAGAGGCGTACCGTGTAGCCGACAGTACCTATTCACCCATAGTCGTGCCTCCAGATTATCTACAGTCAAAACGACACAGTCAAAGGAACTATATTCGAGGCTACCGAAATCATAGACGACATCGCGGTTCCAGCCTCTGGTTGTGATCCCTGGGGCAATCTCCTTGGCACGCCTGGCGGCTGTCTCCGATTTGGACTTGCCAATGTCCTCGGCCCGAAACAAAACACATCTGTTCAGATTCACTTCCTCAACCACATCGCTGTCCAGAACGCTGATTTCTCCTACACCTGTAAGAGCAAGATTCTTGATCACCTCGTTGCCTGTAGTTCCCGCACCAACAACGAGGACACGACCTCCAGAGACGGCTTCCTGACGCCATCCTTTTATCATCTTCTGTCTTGTATACCTATTCGACATGAGCCTGATGTTCCTCACTGACTATGACTTGATACTGATGTGTATCCAGAATGGCTCTTTCTCGGTGGGACCAAACTCTAAACCTTAGCTCTTGTGTTGCCAATGCGTTAACGGACGGCGAAGCAATCAGAAAGTAGTCACCGCAATATTCCTCAAGAGCACCCAATTCGGGTGTGGGCGAGTCAAAAAACCATCGCTTGCGGCTTTTGGTGAGAGCAGCGGTCGTTTTGGCATTGCAATATACCCCGATCATCTGTAGACCTTTTCCGGGGTGTCCCGACGGTAAGGACGCCTCAGAGTGCCGAGACAGTGTGTTCGAAGACTGCGCGGCAAATCCTCTAATGTATTTTCGGTACTCTTCAATCCTTTCCAACCCTAAGGCCAGGGAATCCACTAGATTTATTAGGCTGCAGCCCGCAAGATGATCAGTATACCCAAAGAGCAGCCCACCACTTTGAGAGGAATGCATTTCCTGCCACAGCTTCTTGTTGACACGCACAGGAACAATCACCATTGGCATAGGGAAATTGAGTCCGGTCGGCCCGATTTTAAGCAGGTTATGCAACCGCGAGCTCGCTTGCGCTATCTCCTGTCCGAGGTCTCTTCCCAGCCGTCTCGCAAGTGCCTCGTCGATTTCGGGGCGTTTTTCCACAAGAATGACATTACCCCTTGCTACTCTCACCTGTGTGCCTTCGTTGTTCCACCCAAAGAAACCAATCCATTCTAAGTCTGACTCGAAGCCTTGCGACCTGACTCGACTCGGATCGACTACAGCTGCGACCTGATATTGCTCGGGATGATAGTCAGAGAAGTTCTTTGTGTCGGTCCCGGAGAAGAATATGCCCAGTTTCGGATGCGAATGATAATACCCTACAAGGATCGTGCCCTCTCTTAGCCGAACCGCCTCAACGTCTCTGAAGCTCTCGGGAACCATTCTCACGTGGGTTGGAGTGGAGACGTAGAGAGCACGAATCGCTCTTTCGACGTAGGTAATCCGTACCCCACTATCGGCATCCATGGCAGGAAAACCCAAGAGATACCCACCGACCTCATGGTGCATTTCTCCTGAGGCATGATAATACATTTCTCGCAACGCACCTTTTTGGATGAGAAGCAGCGGTAGGTCTTCACGTGGGAGCAAGTCGGAGGCTCGTACGAATCGTCGCTCATCATATCTTGTGACTTTGCCAACCCTCACAGCCTGATCATCATCCTCGCGACCTGTCAATCCAAGCACGTAAGCGAGCCATATCAATAGGCCTTATGTAACGTGAAAGGTTTCCGCGATTTCTCTTCCACCACTCCATCGCTCCAGGATTCGCAGGAGAGTTGGCGTCTATCTTCCACATACTACCTTCTTCTTGATTGTATTGAAGATACTCAATGATGCCGCGGATCCAGTCCGCAAGAGCCAGATCCGGCTGAGGGGTGCCACCCGACCCCCAACACAAACGCCCGTCGGGCCAAATGTGTGGGTGAAAAGGAATTGGGGAGCGAAATCTCAAGCCAGGCACAGCGGACCATGGGTACCCTGATGCAATCTCAGCCGCGACCAAAAATGTGTCACCAATGGCTGAAGAGCCGAGAGATGGATTGCCGATGAGACTCTGTATTCCCTTGATGGTCAGTTCGAATCGGCTGAAGTCTAAGCTCTTCCGCTCAACTTCAAATCGAAGGGGAAGGATGGAGTCTGCATCCAAGATACTTTTGATCTTCAATAGGTGTCGAATTTCTGTATTAAACCTCTCATCCATAAGCAGCCCCTTTGAACAATCAAGGTTATTCTCTGTCCGCGGATCTATTCGGACAACTACTCATCACAGGGCTAGCCCCCAACCTCCATTCTGGCTAGGGTTAGCTTGTCTCCGCTTTGCACCAATTTGTCCAGCGTTGCATCCCCACTGATTGGCTTACCATCTGAACCCAGCAATTTGTATGAACCCTCTGCTGGCAACCCCAGTTGAGGGGCCACCAACGTACATACCTGCTGCGCATTGTCACCCGGAAATATTTCCACTTCCGCAGAAGCTGTACCGCCAGCCCTAACTATGGTTACCTTCTTGCCCTCTGCCATTTCTGCCTCCTCTTGTACGATTTCATGTTATTGAACGCCAAGACTCCATCTCCGCGCCCTTCAAACTCCAGGGAAAGGCAAAATAGTAAAGCCCCATCAGAACCGATGAGACCTAGTCCATTTTATGAAGACGCGCGAATCATCCAGGACCAACAAAGCGTTCGTGCCTCCACTTATGTTCTTCTCACCAAAACATCAGTTGCCTTCGATTTATGTAGCACAAATTGTATCACCAAAGTACCTACCGTGCAAGCAGAAACATCTGGTGGCGCAGCGGCCGCTCATTCCACGAATAGTCAAGACCCAGTAGACGCTCTTCTCACAGTTAGGGAAATCTGAACCCGAGGACTTATCGAAACCTGGGTCATGCGAGTTTGCCGGCTGCCCCCCACAAGTGACCCGGCCTTCCAGTCAACCGGCTTCTTTCTCACAACAGATTCGCGTCCACCCGCGGATACATTTCGTGTCTCGCGGATGGAAAGAAGGCCGCCACAGAATTGGGCGGACCCTTACAGAGGCCCTCCACCCTCAAGCTGTAGATAGAGGAGCACTCCGCGGCGTCCTCACTTCGGTGGGTTTGTAATGACCTTCACCGGCTTTTTGGCATCCTCATGTGGCCACGGCTCAAGCTCTTGAATGTGCCTGCCAAGTTCGGGATAGGAATCCAATCTCGGCACATTTCGCATGGTTACTTGGCCGAGGGAGATATCGTGAAATCGAGACGCCAAAATTTCTATGCTGCGGATCCCATCAAATGGCATGGCATTGTAGAATACCCTGAGTACATTTTGGTCGATGCTCGAGATTGGTCCGAAAACTCGATTGAGGAAATTAACGCCGTGGTAAACCAGTTCCGTTCGTCGGCGCTTGCTTTCAGGGTCGCTCCGAACCATCCTTTTCATCAGTACCTTTCGTCTTTCTTCGTCCTGCTCTGCATGAAGCTTTTCCCTACGGTCACCCCCAAAGAAATCCAACTCAATAATTGGTCCATTTATCCTGGACAAAAAGTCGCGCCCCTTCGATTCGACTCTCAGGTGGTTGAGAGGTTTAGTAGAAGCAAATACCCAGACGCAGGGTTCGATACGGTATGTGGTCCCTTCCGATGCGAAAGAGCCGTCCCATATCGGGCCCAAAAGAAGACCCATAGCTGTGTGGCTCTCAATCTGGGCATCTATTTCATCCACAAAAACGAGAACGCGGGCCCGTGTACGATTCTGAACAGACATTATCTGTTTAAGCGAGTTCATTAGATCCTGATTAGAGGCCATCTGGGCGACCGAGAAACTGAGATGTTGAAAATCAAAATGCTGGGCTAGACACTTCGCCAGAGTGCTTTTCCCCCATCCCGGTTCCGCGAGAAGAAGGCAATTAAAGGGGTACCGTGGATCTCGTTCATTTCCATACGCCTGCAGCCGGGTTATCAATTTGTTTATCTCAGATCGCTTATCTCCACCGGGACAGATGTAATCCTTGAGCGTTCCGTGAGCGCGCCAGAGATGAATCTGCTTTTCCCCGCCTACCGTAACAACCCCTTGGCCAATCGATGAACGATTCCACTCGTGCCAGCTCGCCAGATAAGTGAGCCGGTGAGACAGTCTCTGGCGGGGCCCGACCACCGCTGGAGGCCAGGGTGGCCTGTAGATCGCTTGGTCGAAGGGTCCAGTTAGATTAGAGGGCTTCTTTTCCAACCAAGCCTTCGTACAGCTGTCAGTCCAAAGGTACGCGTTTCGGAGCGCCCAAGAGCACGCACTGCTCATAGAGTTCCGCAGAGGGACAAACATCTGGTCCCAGTATACAAGCGAAGAAAAGAAAACTGTGGAGCGTCCAACGCAGATAGGTTTCTTTTCACCTGGCGCGCTGGCGATGTTGACGAGATAAGCGTCATCTTTCTCGCGGCTCCGATTAGAGTGCCTACCCCGGACCCTTTTTGTGCCTGTAGTGCTCGTCGCAGCAATCACTGTATCATCCTCGAACAAGAGGGCAGCATTCTCCGGCTTTACTCGAACAGAGTGGATTGTCTTAGTGTGGAGATACTTCTTCAGCCCAAGGAGATCACCCAGGACTTCCAAAGCTGCATGCCCTAGGACGGTCGGTCCGTGGCGCCAGACGCGTACCCCGTATGTATACTCCAGCAACTGTTCATCGGTAAACGTCAGCCGCGGTTTCTTCCTCGCTTTCTTCAGTTCGTCCATCCACGTTGCGGACTCTAGCTTGCTCCGAATGTACCATTTAGCCTTCGGAAAGGCCCTATGGAGCCGTTTGACCAGCTCATTGTCGATCACTCCATAGCCGTGATCGACCGCAACAATCGCGTCAACCTCAGTTTTGGGAATGGATTTCTTGATCTCACCCACGATGCCGTAGTTCTTGTACTGATTGTCGAGATCCAGTTTCCAATCGAAACGATATTGAAGACGAGGTTGATCACTGCCAAACCCTTCATAAAGACGGACCAAGTGGTTGGAAGACGTATTTGTTGCGGCTTTGGGGCAGTTTGTCTTAACTAGATTGAACATCGACCGCTGGTAGCAGCACTCAGTTTGAGTCCTGAGATGCGGACACCACCTCTTGGCCTTGCTATTCCAGTGCGGAGTCGTGAGACCGGATAAACGGTACGGTGTGAGCCCTATGCTCACATCTTTCTTGTCACACAGCAGACACATAAGGAGATTGCTATCACTTGGGTTCCATGCCGTAAGCAAAAGCAGTTCGCATTTCTCCACCATTGAAGGAACCATGGATTTCCCCGCTGAGACAGTGCGATGTTGAAGACCCGGACCCCGTAGGGTGCGCCAAACACTAGCTGCTCCGCAAAAACTTATGATCCGGCAATCGGCGTTTGGCAGATTGCTAATGTAGTGTTCCTTGCCAACGTTGTAGCTGTGGTAGATGTCTCCGCGCGACATCAGCCAGTTCTCATCGATGAAGGAATCACCAACAATGAGCACAACGCGCTTCTGGTTGGATGGCATGACTTCCTCCTGAATAATTACGAGCCCTCTATCTACACCAGCGGGAGGCGTCTTGCGCACGCATCAAAGATCAGACCTTTTCCTTGCCCACCGCACAATGGGTCCGAGGACCAGTCTGGCGACAAACTTGGTAACCGTACTGCTGGAAACAAACCCTGCCAAAGATGGGGAAACAAAATAATAGAGTCTGACTGCGAATGCACCGAGGCGGGAGTGTAATAACACTTCATCCCGAAATCTACTTAGTGTCGCCACCTCTGATGCCAGCGGAGAGTCAAACGCAGCAGTTGCGATGAAACAGCGCGAACCTACACCTTCCACCTTGTACAGGTCCATACCCGGGGGCTCGAACTTCAGCACTATGAGTATTGTTGTTTCCCCAGCCAATCTTCTGGCCTCATCGAGAACTGCCAGGTCATCCGGAGCGAAGGAGCCGACTAGCTTAGTTCGGAAGTTGCCTTTGTACATGGCTGCTGGTTTTCCTTCTCTCAGAATCGTGACGCGATCCTTCCTGTATTGGCTCTCGAGTTCGAGTATGCCTTCCCCAACTTCCTTGATTCTGGAGTTTCTGGCAACCTCTGTCTCCGCTGTGCCAATCGATTCCAACAGTCGTACGGTATTCCTGCGCGACACTTCATTCGTGTCGTGACTGAGACAAGTTTTGAGATCCTGAACAGCCTTGTCTTTCTCCCCCATGAGCAGCCACAGGTAGCCTCGATTGAAGTAAGTCGGAGGGTGATCAGGAGCCAGAGCAATGGCCCTCTCAAATGCGTCTAGTGCGAGCTCGTAGTACTCTCCAGCTTTCGCCTCCTGCCCGGATTTGGTAAGCTCTGCCCCCATCGTCTTGTACACGTTTCCTAGACTGTTGAGTGGATGCGGCATCTTTGGCGATGAGGACACTGCCCGTCTTGCCCACTCCAATGCCAAATCGTACTTCCCTTTGTGGGTGTATATGATGGCGAGGGAATTCATCGCATCAGCAGCGTCGGGCGATTCTTCAACACCATATTCGAGAGCCCAAGCCGCGAGATCCTCCTCACCGAGTCTTGCAAGCTGCATTCCCATATGCACCAACATGCGAGCAAGAGGCCAGTCGTCAAAATCGGCGGGATGCTTGCACTTCGCTCTTTGCAGAATAGAAGTGGCGCGACTAACAAGCTCAAGCCCCGGAATTCGGCGAAGAACGTCAAGTTTATCCTCGTCGCTCGGAAATTCCTTGAGGATCTTGCTCCGAAAGCGGGCTTTCTCCGCTTTCGAGAGGTTTGTGAAGTGCTGCACTTCCTTCTTCAGTGCGCGTTCCATATCAATCAGCTGAATTGTCGACAGACCTTGCGTTTGTTGGTGAATGCTGTCGATTTCGTCCATCTTGGATCCTCCATTCACGGAAAGGCCAGCAGCTGCGCTGGCCAGACTCAGGTGAAGGTTACATCAGAATAACGTCCGCGTCCTACCGGTGATGGAAATCTAGGGAGTTCTAGCTAAACGTATCAAATCTGCCGGCTTGATAAATCAAAGCGTTAGTATATCACTAAAATACTGCCAGTGCAAGGGCGAAATCTCAGTGGTGTTCCATTAACTGGTGCTGATTGAGGTCTGAAGGCGACCAGTCAGGGCGGAAATTGATCACGTCGCTGCTGCCAACTTGGAGACATCCAAGCCGATGGACCCAGAGAGTGCAGTCATTTGTTTGCAACCACGACATGAGCTCCAGATTATCACACATGTGACATGACACGACAGTGCCCAAACGAAACGTCACCTCTATGCATTGCTCTTGCTAACATCCTCCTAACAAAACATCCCAAAACACCCCGAAAAACGAGAAAACACCAGAAAACGTGAGACCGCACAACTCTTTTCTGTTGTTACAGCTACGTCCCTGATGTTCTCTCTTGTTGTGACATCACAACGTTCTCATAACCCAAAGGTCGCTGGTTCACCTCGCTTCACGGCTTTCCTGTAATCTTCTGAAGCGTGGAGTCCCAGAGGTAACCGGCGATCAAGGCGTGGCGCCAATCCGCCAACATCTTGCCGCCAACAGCTACAATCACCAGGGCAACGGCCAGCGAGAAGACAGAAAGTTTCGCGTAGGGCCCAACGTGCGGCCACACTGCTCGCAGCACCTTCGCCATTCTTCGCGTTAGCGGCGGCTTCTTGGGTTGCAGGCTCGAGCCCGGTGTCGTCGGGCCATAGGTTTTCTTGAATTCTTCGCTGACGGACTTTGCCGGCACAGATGTTTTGACCCCCGCTGCCAGCTGTAGTAAATTCATGCGTTATGGCACTAGTAACCACGCATGACCTCGGGAAATCTTTCGGCCTGGTAGATGTTTTCGCCGGTTTGTCTCTGAGTGTCCCTCGCGGGGCGCGCATTGCCGTGGTCGGGCCGAACGGAATCGGGAAAACGAGCCTGCTGCGCGTCATCGCAGGGAAGGAACCTCCCTCCGCGGGTACGGTCCACCGCTCTCGGGGCCTCACGATCGGCTACTTGCCACAGGAATCTGTTTTCGAATCGGCTAACACTCTCTGGGACGAATGCCTGATTCCTCTGGCCCACTTGCTCGCGCAACAGAAGGAGCTGACCCGTCTCGAGGCCGAGATGGTCGCTGGCGGGAACGATGCCGCTGTCGGGAACGCCGGCGGGGCCGGGGGCATAGCCGAGACTGGGAACGCTGCTGGCGAGACCGCTGGGGCTGGCGATACTGCCGTAGCTGGAAACACCGGCCGCAGCGTTGAAGACACCCTGGAGCGCTACGGCGCGCTGCAGGCTCGCTTCGAAGAGGCCGGGGGGTACACTTACGAGACGCGCATCCGACAGGTGCTCACGGGTCTGGGCTTCTCCCCCGACGAATACGCCCTACCCCTGACGTGCCTTTCGGGCGGACAGCGCACCCGGGCCCTTCTGGCGCGTTTATTGATAGAGAAGCCGGGTCTATTGATTCTCGACGAGCCGACCAATCATCTCGACGTCTCTGCCGTTGAATGGCTGGAAAGTTACATCAGAGACTGGGACGGCGCCGTCCTCATCGTCTCACACGACCGCTATCTCCTCGACAAGGTCTGCAACAACGTCTGGGAAATGAGCAGGGCCGGGGTCGAGGCCTATCGCGGCAACTATAGCCACTACCTGCGCCAGCGTCAGGAGCGCTGGGATCGGCGTTCGACGGAGTTCGAGGCCGAGAAGGCTCGCCTCGAGAAAGAAATGGACTACGTCAAGCGGAACATCGCCGCGCAAAACGTAGCTCAAGCCAGGGGGCGTCTCAAACGCATGAGCCGCCAGATTCAGGCCATCGAACAGATTGGACTGGACGCCATGCGGGGTAGGAAGTGGCTCAACATAAGTGAGGACGTGCAGACAACTACGGGTGTGATGACTGCGGAGGAGGCAGAACGACGGATCAAGTCCCTGCGCAATCCAATCCATCGCCCGAAAGAACTCAAGTTCAGACTTGCGGCCGGTCAGCGCGGCGGGAACATCGTACTTCGCACCCGTGACCTGGCTGTCGGTTATCCCGGCAATCATCTTTTCACCGTCCCCGACATCGACCTCCAGCGCCTCGGGTGTGTCGCTCTCATCGGTCCCAACGGCTCCGGCAAGACCACGTTTCTTAAAGTCATCCTCGGCAAGCTTCCCCCTCTCAGCGGTGAGGCGCAAGTCGGGGCCAGTCTTGACGTCGGCTACTTCGCTCAGGCTCACGAGGGTCTCAATCTGGACAACACACTTATGCAGGAGATCGAGTCGGTCGCTCCCCGCATGCTGGTTGACGCGATCCGAGGCTACCTTGCCCGCTACCTCTTCACCGGTGAGGACGTCTTCAAGAAAGTCCAAGTCCTCTCGGGTGGCGAGCGCGGACGCCTGGCGCTCGCGAAGCTTGCCTTGAGCAACGCCAACCTCTTGCTCCTCGACGAGCCGACCAATCACCTCGACATCCCTTCCCAGGAAGTTCTCCAAAACGTGCTGGTCGACTTCGACGGGACAATCATCCTGGTTTCGCACGATCGCTTCCTGATCGACGCTCTGGCGACTCAGGTCTGGGAGATCGATAGAGATCACGCCGTCCTCAAGATTTTCGAGGGAACCTACAGCGAGTATCGCGCGAGTGGAGGGTCTCCCGGAGTTTCAGGTACGGCGGCGCGCGCGCCGGCAGTGGGCAGTTCTGCGGCGCAAGGCTCGGCGGCGGGTGGTTCTGCGATGCGCGACTCGATCACGCGCGGTCCTGCCCTCCAAGGTCCGACGTCGCAGGGCCCCGCGGCGCCAAGTTCAGCGGCACCACGCTCGGCGGCGGACGACTCTCATTTACAGAAAGGTGACGCTTTCCGCAAGGCTCGCGCTGCCAAGAACCGCGAGATCGCCGAGGAGCGCCGTGCCCTCGCTCGGGAAAGGCGCCGCAAGGCTCGCATTGCAGAACTCGAAGGCCGCATTGCGATTCTACAAGAAGAAGTTACTCGTCTCGGAGGAAGTCTCGCCGATCCCCCGTCCGACCGGGCCGAGATCCTACGTTTGGGCGAAGAGTACATGCGCACAGAGAGCGAGATGGAGGCGCTCATCGCCGAGTGGGAGAACTTACAGGGGTGAGCAGAAGCAGGGTCTGCGCGCCTTACGTGAGTCCTTGCGCTCTTCGAGAAATGGTAAGAGTCACAAGAGTGAGCAAGAAAGGGGTTAGACCATGCGTATGCCGAACAAGGTGAAGCTGTCCTGTGCGGCAACGTGCGTAGCAATGATCGTGCTTTCCCTGGCAGTCACGGTTTTGGCTTCGGAGCAGTCGAAATTCGAGGACGCCAAGGAAAAGGGTACGATCGAGGCTTACGAGAAATTTCTGAAAAAGTATCCGCAGGGAGAGCTCGCCGAGCAAGCCGTGGGCGAAATCTACAAGCTGGTCAGTAAGGAAGATTCGATCGAGCTCTACAGAGATTTCGTCAACAGGTATCCGACCGATTCCTGGTCCGCACAGGCCAAGAGCCGCATCGAATACCTCCAGTCGGCAGAGAGAGAGTACGTCAGCGTAGATACGTCCAGCGTTCCTGACTTGGAAGCTTTTGTGTCCAAGTTTCCAACGGGTCCACTTTCCATGACGGTGAGGGAGAAGGTTGAAAACGCCAACATGCGCAGGATACGTGAAGGAGAAAAACGCTTCACTATTCCCGAGATACTGCCAGGAAAGGGCGCGGGAAGTTTCCACTTAGCAATAGCGCCGTCGGAGAACCACCCCGATGTCTTTCTCTACGAGAGCATGTATCCGGGGGACACAGTACCTTTCAGAGTTAGGATGGGTGGTGAGTATCCCTTGAACGGGGTTGGGATCGGAACAGGCAGCATATTCGCTACGATCGAGAATCTTGATTTCCTGAGCAGCGGTTCGATTGTGCGTTTTCGAGGAAAGATCACGTACAAGGGATGTACGTTTAACGGGGACCAGCAGGATCCTCTGTCGTTCGCCCTCCTGGATGGAAAGGGTCTGGTTTATGTCACAGGGAAAGGAAAGGTCACGTTGAAGGACGGGCGCGAAGTGACACTGCCCATGCCTCAAGCTGCAACGAACCGGGCTTTACCGTCGGGCCAGAGCAGTCCGAACGGTCATTCTGCGGCGCCGGGGGATCAAGGCAGTTCGAGCAGTCGTTCCACGGCGGCCTCAACTCCGGAATGGGTCAAGACGTTGGACCAAGTCATCTCCGAAAACCAGAACCGACCCGTTCGTGTGTTCATCGAGACGGACAGAGAGGCGTATTGCGCGGGTGACTCGATTCTTGTCGTCGCCGTGGGGGAGAACACATCCGACGAGGTGGTCAATATAGGCGATTACTGGAGTGGCAGGGTGGTCAGCGTTTTTCTGAGAAACCGGGACAAGGCGACAACATATACCGTCGTGGACATCACGTTCGATACTGTGACGCCCTCGATTGTCCAGCTCGACCCTCACAAGGTCGCCCTACTTGGAAGCGTCTCCTTCAATTCGCGATTGGGGAAAGATGAATCGGAGCTAGTTGGGAACTACATGCTCTACCTGAGGATGGGCAAACTGATATCGTCCCCGTGGGCAATTCGTCTCGTCAAGAGAGACCAACAATAGAAACGGGGACGCGCCGGATCGGGGCTGAAAGCGCAGGGACCTCAGTTCGAGGTGCCGGTTCTTTGCGGCTCGGTAACCACTTGCTTCTCGCTTTCCTCCAGTATCCGCTTTACTTCCGCGCGAAGGTGATTCAGATCCACGGGCTTCTTGATGAAGGCGGCCACGTCCGACGTGCTTAGCACGGCATCGGTCTCCATTTTCTGGTAGGCCGTGCTGATTATTACCGGAGTGTTCTTGTCCACGTCCTTCATCCGTTGCAGGACCTCGACCCCGTGCATCCCCGGCATCTTGATGTCGAGAATCACCAAATCGGGTTTCTCGGAAATGAACTTTTCACAGGCCTGCCTCCCGTCCTGGGCCAGCACAACCTCATAGCCCGCCTCGGTAAGAACTTCTTCGTAGAGAAGGCGTATCCTCGCCTCGTCGTCCGCCACAAGTACCTTCTTCATGCTCGTCCTCCTTATCATGTCGAAGACACGGTTTCCGTTCTAGTTTCGTGTGCGTTGCGAAAGACCGGCACGGCTACTTTGAACGTGGCTCCGTATCCGGGTTCGCTCTCGACCTCTATGTTTCCACCATGGTCTTCGATTATTCTGTGACAGACCGGAAGACCAAGACCGGTTCCGTCCTGCTTTGTCGTGATGAACGGGAGAAAGATCTTGTCGATAATCTCGGGCGCTATTCCCGGTCCGGTGTCCCTCACGGTCGCCTCCACCCAGCCGTCGCGCGTTCCCGTGGCGACGTAAACGTCTCCGCCCTCCGGCATGGCCTGGATGGCGTTGAGAATCAGATTACCGAACACCTGCTCAAGCTGCCCCTTGCTTCCCTTCACGAGAGAAAGGTTTGGGTCAAGGTCGAGGTCGATCTTGACCGAAGCTTTCTCGGCCTTTTCAGAGAGCGCGGCCACGGACGACGCAATGACCTCGCTGATGTCGACCGAATCTGTGAGCTTCGGACCCTCCCTCGAAAACACCAACGTGTCGTTTACTATCCTCTCTATCCTTTGCGATTCTTCTATCACCACCTGCGCAAAGAGCTTCCGCTTGTCGCCCTCTTCGGTCCTTTCAACTATGAGTTGAGCGAAGCCCCAGATGGAGTTCAATGGATTTCTTATTTCGTGAGCCACGGAAGCCGCCATCTCACCGAGCAGGGCCATGTGTTCGGATCTCTTGAGCTTTCGCTTCATCTCCTTGCGCTCCGTGAGGTCTTTGAATATTGCGATGGCGCCGCACGGGTTCTGTTCGGAGTCGTGAAGGACGGCGGTCGAAATGCCGATCGGAACAGTTCTTCCCCCGGGTGTCGTCACGGCTATCTCGTCTTGCGCGCACACCCTTCCCTCTTCCGTGACCTTTGTGAGAAGCGAGTTGAACTCCGTAAGCTCCGGCACCTTGCCGAGCGGTTTCCCGACGACGGAATCCTTGGGAAGACCCGTCACGCGCGAGGCTTCCGCGTTGAAAGTTGTTACGATTTGGTGAGATCCTATTACGAGAACGCCGGTGTTGAGACTCTCGAGGACGTTTTCATTGTGCTGATACTGCTCCCAGAGCTCTTCGCGGGTTCTTTCTTCCGTATCTTGCGCTTTCTCCAGTTCCTTCTGGAGAAGAACATTGGAGCGAGCAGTCTCCTCCTTTTCCTTTTCTCTCAATCTCGCCTGCGACACGAGGAAGCCAGAAAACACGGCCGTCAGCAGGAAGAAGGGGATCTTGAGCAGGAAGTTCGTGGTCAGGAATTGATTCGCGTCCATTTGCCAGGAAGATATTCCGCCGTAGAGAAGTATGACCACAAGCGACGACAACACGCTCGTCCTGATGTCGCTGTTCAGGGCGGCGAGGAAGATCGTAAGGAGATACAAGAAATATAGGTCGCTCGTCAGGTTACCGGAGGCGTAGATGGCGGCCGTGACAAGGGCGATGTCTACGACCAGCATTGGTCCTTGCACGACGAGCCTGCCAAAGAACCGCAGGGGCACGAAAGAGAGAGCGACGTTAGTAAGCATGAAGAGGCCGGCGAGCAGAAGGCTCTTGGTGAGTGACACTGTGCCGTTTTCCGCGGAGAACATGAGCGCGATCACAACCAGGATCAGTAGCCAGCGAAAGATGAGGACCACGCGCTTCTGATCCAGATTCACTTCCGCTCCGCGTAGGAACGCCCGCACCCTCATTCCGTTGCTCTTGTCGATTCTCTCGTTTGACATAACTTGCCCCGGTAACTGTTTCCTCCGTTAAATGCTCCCTAGTAGTATTATCGGCATCTACGTGTCCGCGATTGCTCAGAAAGTGAATCCGCCGGGCATCGCCATGCAAACAAACAGGTCCAGCCCCGCTCTCTTTCCGCGCCCACGGAACGCGTGACGATCAAATAGAAAGGCGGGTCACAAAATGCGGCACGAGTAGTGCTCGAACCCAAGTCTAGAAAGCGCCTCATCCCAAATCTAAGAGGCACCCCATCCCACCGAAAAACGTTCTGCGCACAACGACTCACTCTGGACATGGATCCACGAAATCCTCGCAGAATTCCGCTTGACTTCGGGTACGCAGTGGATTAATATGGACCACTCGGTCGATAATCGACCGAGCGGTCGAGAACCGGTGGGGAGAGAGCCGACGCACAGGAACGCAGATGGGCTTGGGCCTAGACCGGCCGCCGATTGCCGGCCAGCGCACGAACCGTCTTATGCTCGGACCGCCACGAATGGTTCAGGGGTTTCGTAACAGGGACATGAACAACCTCACCTTACGCGAAAAGGAAAAGCTCAGACGCAGGAAGCAGATACTCGGCGCCGCCAGAAGGGTCTTTGGCAGGAGAGGCTTCCACGAGTCCACCCTCGCAGAGATCGCAAGGGAAGCCCATCTCGGCAAGGCGACGCTATACTGGTACTTTGCTGACAAGGCCACGCTTCTGAGAGCCGTGTTCGAGGACGCCATTAACGAACAGCTTCGTGCCGTTGAGCAAGTCATCCACGACGTGCCCGATTGTCGCTCGCGGCTTGAGGCGATTGCGCTAGGACAATTTGAGCATTTCGTAAAGAACCAGTACGTCCTCAGGATCTCCACTTCGGAGACCGGCTTTGCAATGGACCAGATGAAGAGAGAACTCAAGAGTTTTCTCATGAGCAAGTATGGCATTTACGTGAGACTGCTTGAGAGTGTCTTTGTTTCCGGCATGAGAAAGAAGGAAATAAGAAATATAGACGCCGAGCAGATGTCTCATCTCTTTATCTCGATGCTGCATTCTATTGCCTGGACTTGGCACGTGCGCGGAGTGAAACCTCAGCCCGACAAGGACGCCCGCCAGGTATGCGACATGGTCTTCGAGGGGTTGCGAAAGCGATGACGGAAATTGTTGAGACTTGCCGGGTACGGCGGAAAGGCGTCACGAGAGAGTCCGACTCGCCAAGCACACGGAGTCGCGATTGTTGAGATCCGCCAGGCACGAGGGAATCTAACTTTAAGAGGAAACGAGATGTTAAGTAGAGCGTTCGCCACGAGAATCTTGACCCGCGAAATATTCTTGCTCGCTGTCTCGGGCCTGATATGTGTCGCTTTCTGCCCGGTGGGTCTCGCCGCTGATCGCACAGCCGGTGCCCCGTCTACGACTCAGAACACGGCCACGGAGGGCCAGGGGCTTTCTGCAATCGCTACCACCACGACGCCGGCAACACAGATCGAAGCGCCCAACAAGCTGAGCCTGGATCAGAGCATTGAGATTGCGCTTCGGAACAACAAACAGCTTCTCGTCCAGAGGCAAGAAGTCGAACGAATGAAGGGACAGGTTACGCAGGCCCGCGCGACGGCGTTTCCCAGCCTTTCGGGAAACGCGAGCTACGTCAAGAGCCAAGGCAAGATGAATTATGGAGGAAGTGGCGGCTTCACCTTCAACCTGGATGACTCCTATTACGGAGGAAGCCTCTCTCTCGTCCAGCCGATCTACACGGCCGGTCGGGTGGGAGGCGCACTCAGGGCCGCCCACGCCGCGAGGAGCTACGCGCAAGAGAATCTCCTCGCCACTACGAAGGACGTCGTCTACGCGGTGAAGGCGTCTTTCGGCGCGGTCCTGCTCGCCCAGGAAATGGCGACTCTCGCAAAGGAATCGCTGGAATTGGCCGACGCGCATCTTGCGAACGTCGATCAGCTTTTCAAGCAGGGTGTGGCGTCTGAATACGAGCTGATCCGCGCGAAGGTGCAGGTTGCGCAGCTTCTGCCGGATCGCATAAAGGCCGAGAATGAGCTCGACCGTGCGTTGATTGTCTTTAGAAACACGCTCGGTCTTCCGGCCGACGACAAGGTTGCGCCCGAGGGCGAGCTCGAACGGAAAGACGTCGAGATAACGACGGCGGATGCTTTCCGACTTGCAAAGGAGAACAGTCACGAACTTGCTGCCGCGAGGTTGCGCGTGAGTGGGATGAAGGCAGCTCTTGACGTTGCGAAATCCGATAGATACCCGAGCCTCTCTTTTGTGGGAGCCGCGCTGATGGAAACCAAAGAGCCTCGGTGGAAATCGGAAGACTGGCGGTCCAGGACGTGGACTGCGTCTCTGGCGCTGTCAATCCCGATGTTTGATGGGCTGAGGACGAAGGGAAAAATAAGCCAGACGAAGGCCGAGTATGAACAGGCCGGCCTCTACGCCGCCCAGACTGAGGACGCGGTGAGACTCGAGGTTGAACAGTCCGTTTCCCAACTGGCTCAGGCAAGACAACTGATTCAGTCGCAGGTGGCTTCCATAGAGCAGGCTCAGAAGGGCCTGGACATCGCGAATATTCGCTACAAGAACGGTGTCGGTACGCAACTTGAAGTGCTCGATGCTCAGGTGGCATTGAGCACGGCCAGGACGAATTACTTCACGTCCGTATACGAGTATTTCATGGCCGTGGCCGCGTTGGAGCGCGCAACGAGTGTCACGTTCGAATAAGACAAGGCGCGCCTTTGCGGACCCAAGATATCAACCGCGCGGGCCGCGCGCAGACTGTGCGCGGGCGACGCGCGCCGGCACGCTCAAGCATGTCGGTCTCGCGTGCAGCGCGAGTCAGTCGCAGAGTGTGAGTCAACCAGGTAGTTGAGGGGGAATTCCTGACAATGAGAAAGAGAGTAATCATCCTCGTGATCATCGCCATCGTCGCCGCGCTCGTCGCCAATCGCATGTGGCAGCAATCCAGAAGGCCGGCGAGCAAGAGCATCGCGGAACTTCAAGGCGAGAGAGGGACTCCCGTCTCCGTAGAACCCGTCCGTCGAGGCGAAATCTCTGAGTCCGTCCAGCTCACTGGAACGGTCGAGGGGATCGTGCAGTCTGATTTGGTGAGCAGGATCTCCGAACGCGTGGTGAGTGTGCGAGTCAGTGTGGGGCAGTACGTAAAGAACGGGCAGCTCCTCATCCAATTCGACACGACCAATCCGACGGCCCAATACCGGCAGGCGAAAGCCGCGTTCGAGGATGCCGAGAAGGATTTCGCGAGGATGAAGGCGTTGCTAGAACAGGGCGCCATATCCGAGCAGGCGTTCGAGAAAACCCGGATGGGTCTCGAGGTCGCTAGAGCCAACTTCGAGGCAGCGAGCTCCGTCGTGGATATCACGGCACCGATCGACGGAGTCGTGACTTCCGTGAACGTTCGCGAAGGCGAAGTGGTTGCGGCCGGAAAGCTCATGTGCACTGTGGCTCAATTGAACAAGGTGAAGGTCGTGGTCACTGCCAGCGAGTCCGAGATTCTCGGGTTGACGAAGGGTGCCGAGGCCACGATAAGCTCGTCGGAGGGACGGTCCGTCACCGGTTCCGTTTCCAGTATTTCCTCCTCGGCCGATCCGATTACGAGAACGTTCCGGGTCGAGATTACTGCCGGCAACGATTCTCGGACACTGAAGCCCGGCTCGTTTGCGACGGTGGTGGTCAGAACCGGACACAAGAAAGACGCCCTGCTCGTTCCTTCCGGCGCCGTTCTAGACCAGCAGGGAAAACGCGTGGTCTTTGTCGTGACCAAGAACAATACGGCTCAACTTCGACCCGTGACCGTTGGGATTGTGAATCAGGAGTCGATCGAGATACTGAGTGGTCTGACGCAAGACGAAGTGGTCGTCACCTCGGGCCACGAACGCTTGAAGGGTGGAGAGAAACTCAACGTACTCAAGACTCAATGACATCCGAAGCTTTGGGGGATAACGACTCATGTTTCTTGCAAATCTGTCCGTTAGAAAATCTGTTCTCGCTACGATACTGCTCCTGGCGTTGGTTGTCATAGGCATCTTCTCGTATCTCAGGCTCACCATCGATCTCATGCCTCCCGTTGATTTTCCATACGTGACCGTGGTCACGGTTTATCCCGGCGCGGGCCCCGAAGAGATCGAAAGCCTCGTCTCGAAGCCCATCGAGGACGCAATCAGTTCGATCTCCGGACTGAAGAACACTTGGTCCTATTCGCAGGAAGGCGTTTCGGTAGTACTGGCGGAGTTCACGCTCGAAACCAAAGTGGACTTTGCCGCCATGGACGTCAAAGAGAAGGTCGATGCCGTAAGGTCCAACCTTCCCGACGACGTGGAGACTCCCACGATCAGCAAGTTCGACTTCAGTTCCTCCCCGATTCTCAATCTCGCGGTCACAAGCCAGAGACCCATACAGGAGACCTACGAGATCGCAGACAAGACGATCAAGCGAGAGCTTTCCAAGGTGAACGGCCTCGCGCAGATCGAGGTCGTGGGCGGGCGAAAGAGGGAGATCGCGGTCCTCGTAAGCAAGGACAAACTCAAGGGCTACGATCTTTCCATAACGGACGTCATCGCGGCAATCGCCGCCGAAAATCTGAACATTCCCGGCGGTCACATCACCGAAGAAAGCAGGGAGTACGGCGTACGCGTGACCGGCGAATTCGAGAGCGTCGACGAAATCAGAAACGTGAGGATCCAGAGGACCGATGCGCCACCCGTTCGACTGTCGGAAGTGGCCAACGTCCAGGACTCGTTCGCCGAAGTGAGGGAACTCGCGAGGTACAACAGGAACGAGACCGTGGGGATGACGCTGCGTAAAAGGTCCGACGCGAACACGGTCAAAGTCGCGAGCGGAGTGAAGAAGACTCTCGAGCGCCTCAAGCAGACGCTCCCTGCCGACGTGAAGATCGAAATCGCAAGGGACCGCTCGACGTTCATTAAGGACATGGTCGCCGACCTGAACAGCAACATGATCACCGGGATCATTCTCACGGCGCTGGTGCTGTTCCTCTTTCTCCATAGTTGGGAAGGAATAGTGATAGCAGGCATAGCCATGCCGGTTTCGGTAGTGTCTACGTACACGTTTCTCTACTTCGCTGGATTCACCATCAACGTCATGTCTCTCATGGGGCTTGCACTCTGCGTGGGAATCCTGATCGCAAATTCGCTCGTGGTCATGGAGAACATCTATCGCTACCTGCACATGGGCAAGGGGCCGCGCGAGGCCGCCGAGGAAGGCACCTCCGAAATCGCGCTCGCCGTGCTCGCCTCCACGCTCACGAACGTCGTGGTCTTCGTCCCCATTGCGTTCATGTCCGGCATCATCGGCCAGCTCTTCAGGCAGTTCGGCCTCACGACCACGTTCGCGACTTTTGTGTCGCTGCTCGTCTCCTTCACGGCGACGCCCATGCTCGCCTCCAAGCTCTTGTCGTCACGCTCCGTGGACAAGAAGATATCGTGGCATTCGTCGATCCCGATAATAGGGAAATTCCTGGAGCTCTTGGACACGTTCTTCGCGAAATGGGATGCCTTTTACGAAGGAGCCGCCGCTTCATATCGCCGGGGGCTCGACTGGACTCTCAATCACAGATGGCGAGTGATCGGGATTAGTCTGGGAGTTTTCGTCGTCAGTCTCGCGCTCGTCCCGTTCATTGGTACTGAATTCTTCCAGAACTCGGATCAGGGCATGTTGACTGTGTCGGTCGAGATGCCGGTCGGTTCGAATCTCTGGGAGACTCAGAAGGCCATAGAGAGTGTCGAGCAGGTCGTCTCGTCGGTTCCCGAGACGGAATCTTTCTTTTCTTCCGTGGGATCCACCGAGAGCGAGCTTGGAGCCGGCGGAAGCGGTGTGAATGTGGGCGACGTTCTCCTCGTGCTCGTGGACAAGAGAGAGCGCAAGAGATCCGACAAAGACATCGCCGCGGCGCTGAGGACGATGCTGGCCGAGATTCCCGGTGCCAAGCTGACCGTTTCGCCCGCCTCGACCATGGGCGGAGGCGGCGAGAAGGACATACAGATTGAAGTCACGGGAGACGAGATGCCGGTTCTCATTTCCGTCGCGAACAAGGTCGTTGCCATAGCACAGGAAACGCCGGGAACGGTGGACGTGGACACCGACTGGAGAATAGGCAAACCGGAGATGAAGCTTGTGCCGCTACGCGAGAAAAGCGCCGACTACGGCGTCTCCACCGCAGAATTGGCAAATCTGACAAGGGCCTTCATCACGGGTACGGTCGCATCCCAATTCAGAGATAGGGACGAGGAATACGACATAAGGGTGAAGCTGGATGAATCCGACAGGGACAACATAGAGAAGCTCGGCAGCCTGCTCGTCAGAACCGGCAACGGAACGGTGCCCGTGGCAGAGCTTGCCTCCATCACTCACGACGAGGGACCCACGCAGATTGTGCGCAAGAACAGGCAGCGCATGATAACCGTGAGCGCCAACATTGCGCGGGGCACTCTGGGTGGACTCGTGGGCCAGCTCAAGAAGAAGACCGACGCCCTCTCTCTGCCGCCGGGATACAGAATCTACTACGGGGGGATGGCCGAGATAATGGGTGAATCTTTCGCATCACTCTTCCAGGCACTGATCCTGGCAATAGTACTGACTTACATGCTTCTTGCGGCCATGCTTGATTCGTACGTACATCCGTTCACCATCATGCTGACAGTTCCGCTCGGTGCGGTGGGCGTGCTCTTGGCACTTTTCTTCACCGGTAGGACCATCAGCATCTTCTCCCTGATGGCGCTCATCATGCTCGTGGGCATAGTGGTCAACAACGCCATCCTGCTGCTCGACTACACCAACACGCTGAGAAAGAAGGGATACAATTTGCGCGAGGCCATACTGGAGGCGTGTCCCACGCGTTTGAGGCCTATCGTAATGTCCAACTTGGCCGCCGCCATGGCCATGCTCCCACTCGCACTGGGACTCGGAGCCGGGGCTGAATTCCGCTCGCCCATGGCGATAGTCTCGATCGGAGGCCTGGTGGTTTCTACGGTGTTCACGCTTTTCTTGATCCCCACGGTCTACAGCCTGCTGGACAGGTTCGCCGAGGGTAAGGGAAGGTAGGAGGACGTGGCCGATCGCGCGGTCGCTAGAACACAAACCCGTCGGGTATGACTCCACCCTTGACCACGACGATTATCCCATCACGGACATAGAACTGCTCGTTTGGGTCGTCGTAATGCGCCACACCTTCGCGGTTCACGAGTTGCACGCCGCGGCCGATGGACGAGTTCTTGTCGACGATCGAGCGCCTGATGTAGGTGCCTTCGCCCACGCCGAGCAAGGGGCGGCGCACGCTTCGTCTTTCGTAGAAGTCCGATCCCATTATGAGTGAGCTCTCGATTATCGACCCGGGCCGAACGCGCGAGCGCACGCCGAGGATGGAGTCGCGCACCGTTGCCCCTTCGATTATCACGCCTTCGCAGAGCACCGCGCACTGGACCGACGCGCGATTCAGTTTCGCGCCAGGCAGGGACCGCGCGTGCGTGTAAATGGGCATTTCGGGATCGAAGAGATTGAACTTCGGAAGCGGCATCACAAGATCCATGTTGGCTTCGTAGAAGGAGCGCACCGTGCCGATGTCCGCCCAGTAGCCTTCAAAGGGGAAGGCGTGCACGTCGATGTCACGGATGGCGTCGGGGATGACGTGCCGGCCGAAATCCGTTTGCTCCGGATCGAGCTCCAGTCGCTCCTTGAGGACGTTGGTGTTGAACAGGTAGATGCCCATACTTCCAAGGTAGGGACGCTGCTTGGCCTCTTCCTCGGTCAATCCGCAGCAAGTAGTGTCGACCATCATGTCGTCCAACTGAGCGTCGTCCTGCGTCTTCTCGGCGAACTTGATGATGCGGCCGTTTTCGCCGGTCTTGACAATCCCGAGGTAGGACGCGTCGGCGCGCGACACCGGATGCACCGCGATAGAGGCCGCTGCGCCGGAGGCCACGTGTGCTTCCTTGAACTTGCGGTAATCCATGCGGTAGAGGTGGTCGCCGGAGAGAATCAACACGTAACTAGTATGCTGGCGGCTGATGTGGAACCACGCCTGGCGCACCGCATCGGCAGTGCCGCGGAACCAGGTACCCCCCCTGGCAGTCTGCTCGGCTGCAAGGATGCCGACGAACCCGCTAGAGAATTGATCGAACTGATAGGTCTTTGCGATGTGTGCGTTGAGGCTCGCCGACTGGTACATCGTGAGCACGTAGATTCGGCGAATGTCGGAATTGATGCAGTTGGAGACCGGGATGTCAATGAGCCGGTACTTGCCGGCGATCGAGACGGCCGGTTTGGACCGATCCTTGGTGAGAGGAAAAAGACGCCTGCCTTCCCCACCACCGAGGATCACAGCCATGCTTTCGTCCATGAGTTCACTCCCTTGAGACCTCGCTTGTGTCGAGGATTAGTATTATACCCCTCCGCTGCAGACTTGAAAGCGTTTTCTTGGCTTCCTTTTCATCACAATTCAGACACGATTTGGCAGGGGCGCGCAGTGCCGAGCACGCTTTCGCAGGGCGCGGTCTGACAAGCTACACGATTTGGCAGGGGCAAGTCTGGCAGAGCGCGCGGTGGCGGGTTAGTTAATCATATTATTTCCCACGTGTTGGGGCGTCAAGAAAGAACGCCATTGGGAGGCGCGATCTACAGGAATCTGAGGTAATTGTCTCACGCACAACGGGCAAAATGCCGATATTGATAATGCAAGCTCCGGGTGCTCCACCAACAGAGTGGTTCTGCAACTTCACCCACACTAATCGAATACGAACAGCCAAGATTGACCAAAGTGTAAGTATCAGAGTGTTGAGGTATCGAAGATGAAACACATTGTTGCGATTCTCGTGACTCTAGGTATCCTGCTCTTGGGAATCGGCGTCAGCGCGCACGATCAAGAACTGACTGCCGTGACCAGAGCGCAAGCCGAAGAAGGCGCCTTCCCCGCGCAAAACACGAGTGACCTCACTCGGGGACAAACCCGAGCGGAGCCGAGCGCCGAGGATCTCGTGTTCATGGAGATTCCCGTCGTCTTCGCAGCGTCAAAGTTCGAGCAGCCGAGCACCGAGGCACCCGCGACCGTCTCCATCATCACCGCGGACGACATCCAGCGCTACGGTTACCGGACGCTCGACGAAGCACTCCAAGGAGTCACAGGTCTCTACGTGACGTATGACGACAATTACAGGTACCTCGGCGTGCGAGGCTATAGCATTCCGGGCGACTACAATTCGAGAGTACTCCTCCTGGTGGACGGCATGGCATCCAACGACGACATATACGGAAGTGCAACCTTCGGCACCGTTTTCGGCGTCGACATGGACCAGGTGAAGCAAATCGAGATTATCAAGGGTCCGGGCTCGGCGTTGTACGGAACCAACGCCCTGTTCGCCGTCATCAACGTTGTGACCAAGGACGCGAAAGACTCGGACGGCCTCAGGGTCTCCGCAGAATATGGAAGCTACGATTCTCGAAAGGGCCTCATGAGCTACGGAAAGAGACACGGCGATCTCGACTTTGTCGTCGCGGGTTCATACGCGAACGCGGAGGGACAGGACCGCTATTTCCCAGAGTACGACGGTTACGTGGACGAGGCAGGAATAGTCTACGACGGAACGTTCAGGAATGGTGACTGGGACAGGTCCCCGAGCATCTGGGGCAAATTGTCCTACAAGCAATTCGCCCTCCGTGGCTGGCACAAAACGCGCGACAAGGGAATCCCCACTGCAGCTTATTGGACCGTTTTCAATGACAACAGAACAAACAACACCGACGAGAGCGAATTCCTGGAACTGAGGTACGCGCCGACACTGGATGAGACGAAAGACCTGTTGGCAAGAGTGTACTACAATCGCTATCGCTACTACGGCGACTGGATGCTGTTGTACGAAGGAGAATCGGACTACTACGAAGAAATGGGCAAGGACGTGGCCAAAGGAGACTGGATTGGTTCGGAGCTCCAGCTCAACTGGAAGACTTCTGCCCGTAACCGGCTGACTGCGGGCGGAGAGGCCCAATATCACAGTGTCGCTCAGAAGTACTGGGACGAAGGCCTTCTCGGCAGCGAGTATCGACACCAGTACTTGGACTACAACCAGCAGTTCGATGTCTGGTCCCTCTATGCCCAGGACATCTACAAACTCTCGAGTCTGTCTTTTGTTCTCGGTGCCAGGTATGACAACTATCCGACTTTTGGTGGAACCACCAATCCGAGAGTAGGCTGCATATATACTCCCTTTGACAAGACCAACATCAAGCTACTCTACGGAACGGCCTTCCGCGCTCCCTCGCCCTACGAGCTTTACTATCACGACGGCTACTATCTTATGGAACCCAATGAGAGTCTCACTCCCGAGAGACTGAAGACTACAGAGCTCGTGCTCGAGCAAGGAATCGCGCGAAATGTGAAAGCCCTGTTCTCCTTGTATCACACGGACCTTACCAACTTGATCTATCAGGTAGTAACTGCAGACACGGGCATTGAAGGAGATCCGTTGCTACAGTTCCGGAACGTCGGATGCGTCCAGGCCTCTGGTCTTGAGTTCACCCTGGACGGAACATTCTCGGGAGTTCTTACCCGGTTTGGCTACAGTTATCAGGAAACACGGGACCAGCACGGGAAAGAACAACTCGTCAATTCGCCCAACAGTTCAGGTAATTTCAGCATCAGCGTTCCCATTCTCTCCGGGAACGAGTACGTGAGTGCCGAAGTGCGCTACGTGGGAAAGCGGTTCACCACCAGCCGTGAAGAGTTGGATCCCTACGTCTCCACCAATCTCATTCTGTTCATGAAGGACTTGCTGCCGCACATCGAGATTACGGCAAAGGTGAATAACGTATTCGACGTTTCTTATGAAGATCCATGCAGCACAGAGTATTTCCAGACCAGAATTCCGCAAGATGGAAGAAGTTTCTTCTTGAAATTGACGTACAGGAGCCAACGGTGAGAGCTGCGGTACTCATAACGCTCTGTCTGGCTTTGAGTGTCTTTGGTTGTTGCCTGGCAGAGCAATGCCACGCGGCAGGCCGACTCGCGGTCTCGGTCATTTTTTCTTCCGACATCGAGGCCTACACGCAGGCGTGGAACGGATTCCGAAGCTATTTCGACGAACAAGAGGTGTCGTTGGCCGTGTCCACGTACAACTTGAAGGATCAAGAACCTGCAATGGTCTGTTCAGAGATAGAGGCGAGAGGATCCGACGTGGTTTTCACGCTGGGAACGCAGGCGTCAAGACTGGCGCGAGAAAGAATAAAGAACATCCCCGTCATATTCTGCATGGTGTTCAATCCAGGCGAGTTCGCCGGCACAAACAGCACCGGCGTCTCGATGGAGATCCCCATCGAGGCAAGATTGCAGGGGATCAAGAAAATACTCCCTCACGCCAAGAATGTGGCAGCCGTCTATTCGACAGAGACGGCAGAGGCATACAGGCAGGTCTTCTCGAAGGGCAGCCAATTGGGTCTGACCATAATCGGAAAGCAGATTGATTCTGAGAGACAGCTTCCCGACGCCATTAGAGAACTGGACTACAGGATGGATTGTTTTCTGATGCTCGCCGATTCTCAACTATATTCCCCCGCATCGGTAAAGCATCTGCTGCTCGAGAGTCTGAGACAGGGATTCCCCGTAGTAGGACTCTCGTCTCATTACACCCAGGCAGGAGCACTCTTTTCGTTCGATTGCGACTACGGCGACCTCGGTCGCCAGGCAGCAGAAATCGCGTCGAGGATCACGAACGGCGAAACGCCGGGAGCGATTCCTCCCCTGGCACCGAGAAAGATCAGGCTTTCAATAAACATGCTCGCCGCCGACAGGTTGGGAATCGAGATTTCCTCTGAGACGGCGAAACGGGCGAGTGAGGTGTTCGGTAGATGAGACTGAGCATCAACAAGAAGGTCGAGCTGCTCTCCGTGAGCATCATTCTGTTTCTCGCCGTCGCACTGTCCTTCCACTTCATCAGGCAGGGATCAAGTGCTGTGAGCTCCGAGCTCAACGAACGTGCGGCAGTTATCCTCAGGGGCCTGACCATCAACTGCGAATATCCGATTCTCGTTGGAGATCGGGAGTCGATTCATAGGTTGGTGAGGATCGCTCTTGCCGAGAAGGACGTCGTTTTCTGCAGAATCGACGGCCCAGACGGTAAACCGATCATCGAGGCAGGGTCAAGAACGCTCGGACCGACGAGAGAGTTCGTGGCCCCGGTGGTCACGGAGAAGACAGGAGAACAAGAGCAAGAGGGAGTAGTCCTGGGGGTCCCCACCGGCATCAAGGAGGAAATCGCAAAGATACATCTGGGAATTTCTCTTTCCGGGTTGAACAAGAAAGTGGCCGACATGAAAAGGGCGGCCGCCTTGTTCGCCGTTCTTGCAATTCTCGTCGTCTCCCTCGCCAACACCTTTCTGCTCAAGTTTCTTCTCATCGGTCCCATCACAGCGTTGGTAAGGGGCACCGCCAGGATTGCGGGAGGAGATCTCAACCACAGAGTGCAGGTCAAGAGTAACGACGAAATAGGCGCCCTCGCCTTGTCTTTCAACAAAATGGTGGAGGATCTCTCCAAAACGCTCGTGTCCAGGAACTACATGAACAATATCATCAAGTCGATGACCGACACCCTGCTCGTCACTGACCCGGAAGGCAGAATAAGGACCGTCAATCGTGCCACTCTCAACCTGTTGGGATACTCCGAGGACGAGCTGATCGGAAAGCCAATTTGTGTGCTCTTCAGAGAAGACCCGCTCGACAGTGAACAAATCACTGCTATCAAGAGCGGGATGGGCATGGGCAATGTCGAGAAGACCTACGTGTCCAAGGACGGGAGAAAGATCCCGATGCTCTTCACCAGTTCAGTGATGCGCAACGAGAACGGAGAAATAGAGGGAAACGTGTGCGTGGCGCAGAACATCACGGAACGGAGGAAGGCCGAGGAGGCTCTGTTACGACAGGCAGAAGCGCTCACGCACTCCAACACTCAGTTGGAGGCGGCGAATGCGGAGCTGATGCTACTGGACCTCGCGAAATCGGAGTTCGTGTCCAACGTGTCGCACGAACTGAGGACCCCCTTGACGGCGGTCAAGGCATACGCTGAGACCCTCCTGCAGTACGGTTCCATTTCTGAGGAAAAGCGCAACTCCTTCGTTGGAATCATTCTGAAACAGGCCGAGAGGCTGGCCGTCCTGGTCGATGATCTGCTGGATCTCTCGAAGATTGAGGCAGGTGAAATCAAGCTCAATCTCACGCTCTTGGATGTCGAGACGGCAATAGAAGACGCATTGCAGAGCGTCAGGCCGGCTGCCCAGAAGAAGGACATCGAGATCCAGGTGTCGTTGTCTGAAGAAGGATCTCTATCAGGAACGGAGACCTCACCGACGGTCGGCAATCAAGTGCTTGCCGACGAAAACAGGTTTGACCAGGTGCTCGTCAACCTGCTCAACAATGCGGTCAAGTTCACGGAGCCTGGAGGACGCGTCTGGATCGGTTCGAGGGTCGTGCAAGATCGCACGGGAGGTCCTGCGATCGGGCCTGGCGCACATGCGCCCGGCGGGCCTCGCTATCTCCGCATCACAGTCGCGGACAACGGCATTGGCATCCCGGCGGAGGAACTGGGAAGCATCTTCGACAAGTTCAAGCAAGTGGAGGAGAAGACCAGGGGCAAGCCGACGGGAACCGGCCTGGGTCTGTCCATCAGCAAGCACCTTGTGGAGAGAATGGGCGGGCACCTCTGGGTGGAAAGCAAAATGGGAGAGGGAAGCAGTTTCCACTTCACTGTCCCTCTCGCTCAGAGCGATAGCCTCGTGACTGCGGAAGAGGTGACGGCGGGAGCGGGTGCGCAATCGCGATCAGAATCTGTTTGAAAGGCGGATCAGATGTAGTTAGAATCTGTTCATGCGCGTGACCTTGACCATACGATTCGACACCCACTGCCTGGTACCCCCACCTCCATTCCTGCGTCCATCGATGCTCATGTCCATGGCTCTCCCGCTTCCACTCCGTCTCGATCACACCCTCGGTGCCCCATGAAAAACCCCATGAAAACTCACCCCGGAAGATTGATAAGGACCTTGACAATCTGCGTTCTGGCTCTGGCCCTGGCCGTGACGGCTTTTTGCGTTTTCTTTGATGAGGCAGTCTTTCTGAGAAAGGGCACGGTTTATCGCGTGCCCACACTCGGCAAGGTCGTGGCGCTGACATTCGATGACGGACCCTCCCCGGTGTGGACCCCTCGGATACTGGACGAACTCAAGGCGCTGAACGTCAAGGCCACATTCTTTGTGCTTGGTAAGCACGTCAGAGAGTATCCCGAGATAGCAAGGCGCACGGCAAGCGAAGGTCACGAAATCGAGAACCACTCGTACGATCACCACGTTATCATTTACTACAGGACGAACAAGTTGGAGAAAGAAATAAGGGACACCGAGAGTATCGTCAACACCGTAACCGGCCGGACCACGCGATACTTCCGGCCGCCCAAGGCCTGGCTCACTAACCGAGAGAAGACAAAGATAGAAAAGATGGGCTACAAAGTGGTCTTGTGGTCGTTGAACTCGAAAGATTGGGTGACTTTTGATGATAAGTACGTGCTGAAGTACCTTCTCAGCAATGTCCAACCGGGGGACGTGATACTCTTCCACGACAGCGGAGGTGTCCTTGGCACCGAGGGAGGAAATCGCGAAGAAACGATCAAGACAATCCATCGACTAGTGCCGAAACTGAGAGAAAGAGGCTACAGATTTGTTACCGTGGAAGAACTTCTGGGTGGAACCCCGTAAGCGAGAGGCCGGATGAGCGAGAAGTTCCAGTCCTTTCGGACGACGACAAGACATGAGACTTTCAGGAGCGTAATGATATTGCTCGCCCTTTCCCTTGCTTTCCTCGTTCTGGGCAACGGCGTCTTGAGTCTCACTAATCCCGACGAAGTCTTCTACGTCCAGACTGCGAAGGAAATGATCCGGCGAGGCGAGTGGATGACGCCCTATATCTTCGGAGCCCCTCAATTCGAGAAACCCGTCTGTCTGTACTGGCTCCTGCGCATCGGGTTCGACGTATCCGGAACTTCGGCGTCCCTGGCGGCGACATCCTTGGCTCCTTCGGCGTCCCTCACGTCGTTCGCTCACCCGGCTACCCTGGTTCCCCCCGCCGCCTCCCCTTCCGTTGCGTTCGCCGCGCGGCTCTTCCCCGCGATGTTCGCCGTCGTGGGGGTAATCGCGACCTATTTTCTCGTTGGTCTCGGATTTGGGACCGAGAAGAAGGCCTTTGTCTCGGCAATTGTCCTAATGTCCGCGGGGCTATACATCGGTCTCGCAAGGACCGTTTATACGGACATGATTTTTTCGGTGTTCATTCTCCTGGCCATGACGTCGTTCTTTTGGGGACACACAAACGCCGCGAGGAGAGGCGTAGGATCAATGCTGTTCTTCGTCTTTTCTGCTCTAGCAGTCTTGACAAAGGGACCGCTGGGTCTTGCAATACCCTTTCTGGCCGTCACTCTTTTTCTGGCGGTGAGAAGGGAGCTCGGGGTCTTTTTCTGCAGACATTTCGCGTGGGGATTCTTGGTATTTCTCCTGATCGCACTGCCGTGGTACGTGTTCATGATTCAGCGATTCGGCAAGGCGTTCACCCACGAATTCTTTTACAACGATCACATACGAAGACTTTTTGAAGCTGAACATCCGCAAAACGACCGCTGGTATTTCTACCCGGGGACGGCCGTCATCGGCATGTTCCCATGGAGCATTTTTGTCTTGATTGCGTTTGCGCGACTCATCAGGCGTGTGGCACAAGGAGGCGCGCGACCCGTGTATCTGTTCCTGGCGTGTTGGATTCTCGTTACGTTCGCAGTCTTCCAGCCCGCGCACTCAAAGTTGGTCAGTTATATCTTCCCCATGTTTCCTGCGCTCGCAGTCATGACCGGAGATCTCGTCTACGACTGGATCGAGGCGAAGGGCCGCAGACTCGCCTACGGCCTTGCAATCGTCTCGAGTATCACGTTTGCGCTGGCACCCTTGGGATTGGTCGCCGGCCACGCGCTCTACCGCGAGTACGTACCTTCCAGCCAGTCAGTCAACGGCCTCATCGCGCTGCTCGGGGCCCTGCTCATAACGATGTTACTTTTCGCTGCCAGAAAGAAGTACTCGCAGTGCGTTTACTTGCTGAGCTTACAGCTTCCGGTGTTGTTCTTTTTCGGGCTCCTGTCTCACGGCGAAATCGACCCGCGCTTGTCTACGAAGAGCGCCTGCCAGTGGTTGCTCCAGCACGATGCGTCGGAAGATACGGTGCTTTGCTCCAAGTACTTCGCGCGTGGCGTGCACTATTTCACGGACAAGAACGTCGCCGTGATCGACATCGGAGGGCTTGGTTTTTTCAGTCCTCACCCGATTCCCTACCTGGTCAAAGACGAGGAGGTCAGGGGCTTCTTGCGAAGACAACCAGAAACTCACTGCATCGTCGACCATTCTTCCCTGAATCACCTGCGGCGGATAGCCGGTCACGAGATGGCGGTCGACGTGCTGAAGAAGGCGGGAAACGAATACGTTGTGCGCGTGACAGCCGACCCCGTTCTTGCTACGCCTCCGGCGGCTTCGTCAGTGCGTCCGTGGTCTGGATTCCGTAAGCCACTTCCGGAATGATGCCCTTCTCTGCGTATATGGGGTGCACCAGGGCCTTGAGTACAGGTAGTTTTCTGGCAAAGAGTAGACCGCCACAGATGCAACAGAGCCCGGATACCAGCAGAGTCTTCGGGGCGCCTATCTTGTCGGCCATACTTCCTGCCCACAGGCTGCCGAACGGCACGGTGCCCATGAACGCCATCGTGTAAAGACTCATAACACGTCCCCGCTTATCGTCATCCACGATGGTTTGCAGGGTTGTGTTGCTCGCCGCCATCATCACCATCATCCCAAAACCGGTCACCAACATTAATGCCAGGGAAAGCCAAAGGAAATGAGACAAAGAGAATCCGATAAGACCCACGCCAAAGATGCCCGCGGCCACTGGAATCGTTCTTCCTAACCTGAGGATTTGTCTGCGCGACGCGAGATAGAACGCGCCCGTCAACGCACCCGCACCCGATGCCGCGACGAGAAAGCCGAAGATGTTTGAGCCGCCGTGAAGAATCTGCCTTGCAAAAACCGGCATCAATATTTGATAAGGCATTCCCATTAGGCTCACCAGAGCGAGAAGCAAAATGATCGACCTGATGGGATCAAAGCCGAATGCGTAGGAAAAACCGTCCTTCAGACCCCGTAGAACGTGGGTGTTCTTCGCCTCGGTTTTTCGCGGGGTGACTCTCATCGCCAGAAGAGATCCGATCACTGCAATGTAACTCAGGCCGTTGAGGAGAAAGCACACACCCTCTCCCACGACGGCAATGAGTATGCCGGCGACTGAAGGACCCACGAGCCGCGCACCGTTGAACAATGAGGAATTGAGTGCGATCGCATTCCCGAGGTCTTCCTTTTTTCTGTCGACCATCTCCACGACGAACGTCTGGCGTGCAGGCATGTCAAAGGCATTCACGAGACCCAGGAATATGCTCAAGACCACTATCTCCCAGACAGTGATCGCATTCGTTAGAACAAGGACCGCGAGAACGAAAGCCTGTACCATGGCGAGAACCTGCGTGATGACAAGAATCCGGCGGCAGTTCCATCTGTCGGCCAGCACTCCGGCCACGGGGGCAAGAAGAAAGGTCGGAATTTGCCCCGCAAATCCAACCACACCCAACAGTAGAGCGGAATTGGTGAGGCGGTACACCAGCCAGCTCAGCGCGATGCGCTGCATCCAGGTTCCGATCAGAGAGATTCCCTGACCTCCGAAAAAGAGTCTGTAGTTCCTGTAACGCAACGCGCGGAAGACGAGCCTGAGTCCGGTTGTCTCTTTGTGCATGATCGTGTCTCCGAACCAAAAACGAGGGAGAATCGCTTCTCCCTCGTTTGTCACTGCCTTTGCGCAGTGTAACATGGCTGGTAACTTACTGCAAAGGATGGATCGTTAAGTTGGGACTATCTCAGAACGGCACGTGCAGCTTCGCAACATGCCTACCAGTGTAGTCACTAGTATCTTCGATATTCCGTTCTCTCTCTGCTCTTGGGCGGACGAGCTTCGTCCACCTTCAGGGTACGGCCCTTGAATTCATAAGCATCCAGCGCCTCTTTTGCCTTTTCGGCCTCAGCGGTGCTGGACATTTCGACGAATCCAAAACCCTTACCTTCAATGACGTTGACTTGCTTAACCACGCCATGGGCTGCAAAGAGCTCTTCCAACTGCTCGTTGCTCACGTCATAGCCAAGATTTCCTACGTAAAGCCTACTAACTTGCATTCTAATCTCCTGTTCATCTCATTCAGTTTCTCTGTCCAAGTAATGTCTCTATCGGAGGTAGAAGCAAGATAGTTGTTCAGACCTCGTTGCGGGAGCATTACTAATCACAAGAGAATCCTAACGAAGAATGTGCTTAACAAGAATTAACCGATTGTTTCCACCACCCCTTTCAGCAGTTACCAGCCAATTTGTGACGTGTCTGAAGCCATGCGGCCTGACACGAGTCTCTTCGCAACTTTCCAGACCCCGGTAGACGGGCTGCCCTGAGCCTTCTACGGGTTCTGACATGGTAAGTTGTTTTACATCTGTTCAGATATTCCATTGTCTCGACGTAGAGAGGGCGGAGTGAGTAAACTCTAGCAGCAAGCAACTCTTGGGCAATTACGTGCAGGCTATCGTCGTCAGAGCGGCGAACTCAAGCTGTCCTCTTCAATCACATCGCTGGCTCAGAAACGCATGCTCGAACTTGCGAGCGAGCCTCAATTCATTTGCTATATTAAGTATAGCTGATAATCGGTCACTTGTCAATCCGCAAAGATGGAATTATTTGATGTGGTGCCCGACTGCCGTTACTTCTTGCGGGTAACCTCTTGCATCAGTTCGGGTTGGATCTCTTGAATCTCAAGGAGCCTTTGCCATTGATGCCAGAGAAGGTGATCCGGTTTTTCGTGTAGATGGCGTATCTCCAGCTCCGCCTTGAGGTTCACGCGTTCGTCATCTCGCTCGCCACTAATACGTGAGGCCCGCGATCCTCCCTCTTCTCCCTGTAGTCTCTGCTCTTCGGAAGACGCGCCTCAGCCACCTGCCCCGTGCCGTTTCAGGAGCAGCGACCCGTTCCACCCGCGCCTTGGTCGTCCCTGGCTTGGCCGCCCTGGCCCTTCTTGAGCATGCCACCGGCCATTATCACAAAACCCAGTCCGAAAAGAATTACAAATATGCCGATCATGTACGGGAACAGGAGATGGGGGAAATATATGATTCCGAGTCCGCTGACGACGAAAACAATCCCCAACACGATCAAGAAATAGGCGGAAGCGCTCGAGGGAATCCTCAATTCGACTGGTTCCTCTCTGGTCTTCACGAAGGCCATGAGGATGAAACCGATACCCATTCCTATTGCGCCGCCGACGTCCGGCCGGCCAAGGGCCAGGCCGATTCCTCCGCCGACGAACATGCACGCGACAAAGACCAGGCCTGACGCCTTCCCCTTTTCCCGTTCTTCGCTCATCTCGTGCCTCCGTTCATGAAAAGGTTCCTTGTCCTTCCAGCCCATGCTGGTGTCCCTGCTAAGCACGCTAGATGCAAAGGCACGCCGTGTCAAGACACTAGAAAAGAGGCAGGAGTGGTTTTGCGCTCCTGCCTCTCACTTTCAGGCGAGGCATACGTGACTTGGCTGTCGCTTACCTCGAAAAGAGCTCCTTCACCCTCCCCCACGTGGTCGTCCCTATCGGTGTCATCTCCGGCGGTAACTCGCTCGTCACCCCAATCTCAGACCCACTGGAGGACATCAAATCGTAGTTCTGCGACCCAGGCAAAGTCCCAGCCTTATTCCACGTAAACTGCACAGCATACCCATCAAGCGTGTCGTTCAGCGCTACGTAATACTGCGACAGCGACGCCCTAAACCTCAACTTCCAGTTGTAGTTCGGTGCTACAGGAGCCCAGTAAGTGATCGCCCAATCCGTCGGAGACAACGCAGATGTTACGCCACCCAAAGACCAAGACTGTCGGAATTAAAGAAGATCATGTACTGATAAACACCATTAGCAAACTGATAGTTCATCACCGAGTACTCGTACTTCCACACGTTCGTAGGAGACACCCCTCCACCGGACGGAAACGTGTCGCCCTGACGATACCTCACCCACTCAGACCCCTCCTGGTGGTAAAGCTTGTAACCAACGGCCCCCTTGGGCAAGGCATCGGCTCCCAGAGGCACCAGAAGAAATCCTACCAGTAGCACAATCAAGAAAAACGGTACCACTCGTGTCATTTACCGGCTCCTTCCAGCTCACGCCTTTGGGCGTCTATCTAAACGCGTTCTTTATGCAGCCCCACGACGTGTTTTCGAACCCGGTGGGACCAGTTAGGATAACGACTGTCGTTCCTTCGAAAACGGTGCTGTTCCAAACCTCAAACTCCTGAGAGCCCGGGCAAACGTCGAGGTCCTTCCAGACGAAGGTGACTGAGAAGCCATTCAGGCTTTCTCCGGGATAGATCGGGTTAGGGTGGTCGTAGCCCCCATCCCACTCCACACTCCATGCGCCACCGCCCTCGGGCTCAGAATAAACAAATATGTCTTCCCAACCTGAAGGGTAAGTGTATGAAACAAAATCCGAACGGTCCTGGCCATCGGCATCGAAGAAAACCACGAATCCCCATATGAAAGGTTCAAGGGTGAAGTTCTCAACCGTGTAGTCAAAGCGATAAAGCCGATTGCCGGGAGGACCTGATATGTAAGTAAGCTGTGCAGTAACTCCTGCTGCGTCAGGATCGGCAGAACCCACCTCAGGCACAAGCAGAACCCCGAGAAGAAACAAAACGCACGCTACCTTAGCAAATCCTCTCATCAGAATCCTCCTTTGGACGACGAAAGCAACAGGGCCTTGAGAGAACACCAGGAAATCGTGAGAATAGGATTACAAAATGGGGGCCCAAACCAGAGTGCTGTGCTCCGGATCAGTTCAAGCTCCCGGCTGCTACCACACTGACTGCACAACGTCAAGCGAATTAAGCTGTTACTTTCTCCCCGTCGTGCTATACTGATTGGTTGTGCAGAGCCTGGGATGGCGTCCCGGACGATTCGGCGAGAGGCGCTCCAAGTCATCCGACCCGCCTTCCCCCGCCCGTCCATGATGCGAAGGAACCATTACCACCGAATCGGTGTCTAACGTGTTGTGGAGTCTGACGAGACAACGTGGCGTGCCTTCTGCGAAAGTGGCATACAAGATGAAAAACGACCAGAGAGAACGTGATGAAAGGAGGGGGATTCGACAAGGCAATACGTGTGGGAGTAGCGAAATTCAAGACGTGACGCGCGAATAGTGGGTGCGACGTCCGGTAATAACAGGAGGGACGAGATAATGAAGCGATTTCTAGCGATGTGGGTGATTCTAATGTTGGGCCTTCTCATGTTTGGCGGTCTGGTTGTTGCGCAGGAGGAAGAGGAGGAAGCCACTCAAACCAAAACAATCGAGACCAGGATCATGACGCAGGCGCCATCGTCCTGCCAATTCATGATGCAACCCATGGCCGGGATGACCGGTTCTATGTGCCAGGGTTCGATGGGCTGTGGAATGATGGGCGGAAATGCGTGCTGCGGGATGACGTCGGGCGGGATGATGGGATGCGGCAAGTCTGGTGCCAGAGGTCAGTGTGGCATGCAAGGCGGGATGGGATGCGGCCCCTGTTGTCAACAGCTACACGAGCTGGGATGTCCCAGCCATCTGGTAGGAATGGCGGGCGAGCTGGAATTGTCCGAGAAACAGATCACCGAACTCAAGGCGATCTGCGCTGCGCACAAGAAGGAAGTCGTCCGCAAGCAGGCCGATCTCAAGATCGTCGGCATGGAGCTGGACGAGATCGTCGGGCTGCCCGGCGTTGACCTCGCAAAAGTCAAGGCCAAGATGATGGAGATTTGCTCAATGCGGCAGAGTATGTGCCTTGCGCAACTGGCGACCATTGAGAAGGCGCAGAAAGTTCTCACCGCGGCACAGATGACGAAGTTCAAGGAAATGAAGAAGGAAATGTCCTGTCCGGCCGGGAAGCCGGGAACGATGTCAAGGGTCAAGAAGCACATCAAGGTGAACGTAGAAGAATAGGGCGCTTCTGTTGAGCGACCAGTAATGAAGTAGGGCTTCCGCGGTGGTCAGCCTCCCTTGCCCCGCCCGGAGGCCCTTACTCCTTATCGCCACCGCACGTGGCCGCGCTCCGACCTCGGGGGGCGACGCTTCTCGTGTCTCCCCGATTGCCACACCCTCCCCTTGCGAATAGGCATCGACTGCCTTAGACTCCGAAGCACGTCCGCCACGCCGGGCGTCGAAAGGAGACACGATGGAGGAGAGGACTCCCACAGTAAGAGACGACATAGAACTTCATCCACTCCGCCACGCTGATCGACAAATGGTGCTCGTGAGAGACCCACTGGGCCTCATCAAGGAACCCATAGTTCTCAACGAGGCGCTTCTGGCCGTCCTCAGCATGCTGGACGGAACCCACACCATTTCCGATCTCCGGCTGTTCCTGACGCGAAGCCAGGGCGGCGTGCTCGTCACTACGAACGAGGTTCAACGAGTACTGAATCAATTGAGCACCGCTTTTCTTCTCCAGGACGAGCGTTTCGTGAAGGCGAGGGACGAGATAGTCGCGAAATACGCGGCCCAACCGGTCCGGCACGCCTTCCACGAGGGGGTCGCGTACCCGGCGGACCGAGAACAGTTGGCGAGTATGTTGGATCAGATTCTCGCGGCAGCCAGGCCGGAGCCTCAGCTTGACCCCGAAAGCCTCGAGCCGCCGGCCGGGAGCGCCGGCGCCAATTGGCCGCGCGTAGAGACCATCACCTTCCCGCAAGAGGACATCATTGCCTTGGCCGCCCCGCACATGGAAATAGACGCGAGCGCCCACTGCTACGGCGTTGCATACAATCAGATAATGGGGGCTCCCGTGGAGCTCGTCTTCATTCTCGGGACCGGGCACAGTCTGAAAAGCCAGACCTTCTCTCTCACGATGAAGGATTTCGAGACGCCCCTGGGCACGGCGTCAACCGAGAAGCAGATCGTCGAGGAACTCCTTGCGTGCGCACCTGGCTGCGTGCTCGACAACGACATGCCTCATCGCCACGAACACTCAATAGAGTTCGAAGTCGTATTTCTCCAGCACGTGCTCCGAGATCCGAGTATTCACATCGTGCCGATTCTCTGCGGATCGTTCCGTTCTCAGCTCGACGCGCACTGCAGGGCCTCGGAGATCCCGTGCGTCGGAGATTTCTTGAAGAAGCTACGTTCGATAATCGAGCGCGAGGTGGAATATCGAAAGCGAAAGTGCCTCGTCGTTGCCGGAGTGGACTTCTCCCACATCGGGCTCAAGTTCGGCGACCAGTACACGGGGCGCACACTGCTCGAGGAGACGGTGGAATATGATAGAGCCCTCATAGAAAATCTCTGTAACTGGGACGCGAACGGCTTCTGGCAAACGGCCAAGAACGTGAGCGACAGATACAAGGTGTGCGGCTTCGCGCCGCTCGCCTCGATGCTGGAAATGTTCGAGAGTGCGAAGGGACATCTTCTCGGGTACGACGTCTGGCACGAAGACGCAACTCACTCCGCTGTGAGCTTCGCGTCGATGGTTTTCACGAGGAAGTAGTTCACGCGTGCTCTGCCGCCGGTCGTCGTCTTCCCGGCAGGTTCTCCCCGCATTGTGATGCAACCGGTGGGCATCGTAGCCGGCGGAGTAGACCGGGTCACTGCTTCGAGGCGATTTCCCGCATTGTGATGCAACCGTGGACGGGACAGACGAGGGAGCAGAGGTTGCATCCCACACACTGAGTTTGGTCCACCCAGGGGACTCTGTAGCCCGTTCTCGCTGTAGATACGGAGTGGGCTCTTCTTCTCGACGAGTCCGCACTCCCAGGCGACGCCGTTTCGGTTGCGGCCGCCAATCGTTCCGTTATGATCGGACGGCGCGGCGCCAAGTGGCCGGGCGTCAACGCGTCTTCCGGAAGGTGTATTGCGCTGTGACCTCCGTCCCTGCATGAGACGTAGCAGACCTGGCAACCGATGCAGGTGTCGGGGTCAATGTCGGCCGCCACTTTGTAGCCCAACTCGAGTTCCCCCCACTCCCCCACGGTCCTTGCGACACGACCGATCAGTTCGTTGACCGAGGTCATTTCCTTTTCGTCGAGGTAGTTCGAGAGGCCTTCGACGAGGTCTTCGATGATTCGGAATCCGTGATGCATGACCGCCGTGCAGATCTGGACGCTGGTCGAGCCGAGGGCAATGAATTCTGCCGCGTCCCGCCACGTGTTTATTCCGCCGATTCCGGAGATGGGAACGCTTATTCTTGGGTCGCGCGCGAGCGCACTCACCATGTGAAGCGCTATGGGCTTCACGGCGGGGCCGGAGTATCCCCCGGGGGTACCGCGACCGGCCACGGAGGGGACTGGCACAAGCCTGTCCAAGTCAACGCCGATCATGCTTCTCACGGTGTTGATGAGAACAAGCCCGTCGGCTCCGGCCTCAACTGCGGCAGTCGCAGGTTCTCTTATGTCTGTGATATTCGGAGTGAGCTTGACCAGCACAGGAACTCTTGCCGCTTTCTTGACCCACGAAGTGATCTTGCGCACGACCGCGGGCTCCTGCCCGACGGCGGAGCCCATGCCGCGTTCGCACATCCCGTGAGGGCACCCGAAGTTGAGCTCGAGGCCGTCGGCTCCCGCGTCTTCGGAGCGCCGGACCATGTCGTGCCACTCCTTCTCGGAGTCAAGCATGAGAGAGGCAACGACCGCTCTGTCTGGGAAACGCTTCTTCACTTCCGCGATCTCTCTGAAATTCGTCTCGATCGGCCTGTCGCTTATGAGCTCGATGTTGCTCAGGCCGACCATCCTGCGATCGGCTTCGTCCAAGCCTCCGAGCCTGCTCGAAACGTTCACGATGGGTCGACCGATGGTCTTCCACACCGCGCCCCCCCAACCCATTTCGAAGGCTCGCGCGACTTGCTCGCCGGTGTTTGTGGGCGGCCCGGACGCGAGCCAGAACGGATTGGGACTCTTTATGCCTGCGAAGTTGATGGAGAGATTCGCCATGGACTGCAACTAGCCTTTCAACGTCTTGTCGATCTCTATGGCCGCACGCTTTCCATCGGCGACGGCATTCACGACTTCCTTCCCGCCGTTTACGCAATCGCCTCCCGCGAAAATCCTGGGATTGCCCGTGCGACCGGTCTTCTCGTCTACGATGACGCGTCCGTTCGAATCACATTTCACGCCAGGAAACTTGGAAACAACGCCTGCTTCTCCCGCCTGGCCGATCGCGATGACGACCATCTGCGCCTCGAATTCGCGTTCCGTGCCGGGAACGGGGCGCGCCTTCTCTGCGCGCGCCACAACGAGCCCCTTCAGTCGTCCTTTTTCCTCGAGTATTCGAACGGGCAAAGTCTTCTCGATGAATCGCACGCCCGCCGCCCTAGCGGCCTTGAGCTCGTGTGCGTAACCAGGCATCTCACTCTCGGTGCGCCTGTAAAGTATGCTGACGTCCGCGACACCCAAGTGCGCGAGTTCCCTTGCGACGTCGGTGGCCGTGTTCCCGCCTCCAATGACGGCGGCGCTCTCCAGTCCGTCAAGGCTAAGGCTCGCGTCGAGCTTGATTCTTTCGATCATTTCGATCGCGCTGAGAACGCCGGGGACATTCTCGCCGGGTATGCCGAGTGAGCTGTCTTTGCCCATCCCCACACCTACGAAAACCGCGTCGTATTCCGTGACAAGGCGCTCGCAGGACACGTCTTTGCCTATTTCAACACCGGTCCTCAGCTCGATTCCCGACGAGAGAATCCACTCGGTCTCCCGCAGGCAGTCGTGAGCGTGCATCTTGTAAGGCGCGATGCCGGACAAGTTGAGCCCGCCAGGAACGGCGCGTTTCTCAAAAATGACGGACTCGTGCCCCAGTCCGACTAGATGGAAGGAACATGCAAGCGACGCGGGACCCGATCCCACGAGAGCGATCTTCCGTCCGGTGCGCTTCGCGAGAGGCCTTCCGAAAAAGCTCGTCCCAACGAACGGCTCCGTTGCATAACGCTGAAGACGACCTATCTCGATGGGGGGCCGATACTGAAGGCTCAGAACGCACGCGCCGGCACACAGGACGTCGACCGGACACACCCTCGCACAGGAAAATCCGAGCACGTTGGCTTCCAGAATCGTCCTCGCCGCACCCTTCAGGTTTCCGGTTGCAATCTTTCTCACGAAACCCGGTACGTCAATCCGCGTAGGACAAGCTTTCGTGCAAGGAGCGTCGTAGCAATACAGGCAGCGCTGAGCCTCGGCGAGCGCCTCGGCGCGAGAATAGAGCGCCTTTAAATCTGCGAAGACGAGTTCCGTTCTCTGAGAACGAAGCTGGAAACGATCGCTCATCGGCCTGCCTTAACCTGTTTTCATCGCCGCAAACGCCTCACCCAGAATCTCGATCGCCTCTTCCACCTCCTCCTTAGACACCGTCATTGGCGGAGAAATGCGGATGGCGTTGCCGTAGAGTCCGCCCTTGCCGATGAGCAAGCCGCGCTTCTTCGTTTCTTCGAACAGCTCGAGCGTTGCTTTGGTGTTCGGAGTCCTGTCCTTCTTGCTCTCGTCCTCCACAAGTTCTATCGCCTGCATCAGACCCATGCCGCGCACGTCACCGATGACTCGCGGATGCTTGTCCTTGAGGCGCACCAGGCCGGACCGCAGCACGGCGCCGACCTGCTCGACGTGAGCGGCCAATTTCTCTTCGCGGATGACCGCCAGCGTGGCGTTTGCAGCGGCGCACGAGACCGGGTTACCGCCGAACGTGGAAATCGTGAGACCCTTGAGAGAATCCGCCACCGCGGGAATCGCGGTCGTCACGCCGAGAGGAAATCCGTTGGCCACTCCCTTCGCCATCGTCATTATCTCCGGTAGAACGCCGTAGTGCTCGATGCCGAACATTTTTCCGCCCGTTCGCCCGAACCCCGTCTGGACTTCATCACAAATGAAGACGCCGCCGTAGCGCCTCACGATCTCGACGGCGATCTTGAAGTACTCTTTCGGGGGAGTCACAAATCCACCCACACCTTGGATCGGCTCCGCCAGGAATCCCGCGATCTGCCCGACGGTGGTCGTGCGTATCAATTCCTCGATGTCGCGGGCACATTTCATGTCGCACGAAGGGTAGTTCAATCCAAACGCGCACCTGTAACAGTACGGAGAGACGGCGTGCTTTATGGCGCCCACCTGGGTGGGCAGGACTCTCCACGGCGCGTGGGCCGTGAGTGCCTGGGCAAGCATGGACCTGCCGGAATACCCGTGGCGTAAAGCTACGATTTCCTGGCGCCCCGTGTAGACCTGGGCCAGCATGACGGCGGTTTCGTCCGCCTCCGTTCCGGAAGCGGTGAAGAAAGATTTCTTGAGCTCTCCCGGCGTGATCGCGGCGATCGTCTCTGCGAGCTCGACGGCGGGAATCGTCTGGTACAGGGTAGAAGTGTGCACCAGCTTGTCGATCTGCTCTTTCGCCGCGGCGGATACGCGCGGATGCGCGTGCCCGATCGAGACGGTCAGAATTCCTCCGAAGAAGTCGAGATACTCCGTTCCTTCCACGTCGGTGACGTGCCTGCCCTTTCCCTCGACGAGCACGAGAGGGTCCTTGTAGTAAGTGATTACGCTCGGGAAGAGGAACTGTTTTTGTTTCTCGTGTATGTTCTGCGCGCTGCCCACGATTCCGCTACCCGCTCCCTGCTTCTGTTGTGCCATTTCAAACCTCCGTTACGAACCGAATGTAGGTTTTCACCATCACCTCACGGGTCTCTTCATGAATCGACCGGCTCCCCTATCAACCTTCAGGCCGGCCTCGGAGAAGGCGACCCTGCCACCGAGAATGACTCGTGCAACGCGTCCTTTGACGGCGAAGCCTTCGTAAATGTTGCGGTCACACCTCTGGTGGTGAGTAGAGGCGGAAATCCTGGTCTCGCCCGACGGATCGTAGACGACGATGTCCGCGTCCGCCCCGACCAAGAGAGAACCCTTGCGCGGATAGAGACCGAATATCTTTGCCGGTCGCGTCGAGACGAGATCTACAAAGCGATTCAGATCGATCTTGCCCGCGCATACTCCGTAAGAATAGAGAAGCGCCAGCCTGTCCTCGACGCCGGCGGCGCCGTTTGGAATCTTCGTGAAATCGTTTCTTCCCATCTCCTTCTGACCTTTGAGATTGAAGGGACAGTGGTCGGTGCCGACGGTGTCGATTATGCGCGCTTGAATGCCTCCCCAAAGTGCGTCTTGATGCCCCTTCGGCCTGATCGGAGGGGACATGACGTAAGCCGCTCCCTCGAAATTCGGTTTCTTGTAAACCTCGTCGTCAAGAAGCAGGTATTGAGGGCAGGTTTCGCCGTACACCTCCTGGCCTCTGAGCTTTGCTTCGGTCACCGCCTCCAGCGCTTCGCGGCAGGTCATGTGAACGACGTAGAGCTTCTGCCCAACGGCACGGCCGATCATTATGGCGCGATGGGTGGCCTCACCCTCGACAAAGCTGGGCCTCGAGATGGGATGATAATACGGCTCGGTCTTGCCTTCGCAGATGAGTCTCCTCTGGAGGTTGGCGACGACGTCTCCGTGCTCGGCGTGGATCATGGTCAAGCCTCCCGCCATGCGGGTGAAGCTCATGATCTTGAATAGCTCGTCATCATCCACGCCGATGGCGCCCTTGTAAGCCATGAAGCTCTTGAACGAAGTTATGCCCTCGTCCCGCACGCAACTTGCGATTTCCTCGCCGGTCTTCTCTCCGAACCAGGTGACGGCCATGTGCAACGCGTAATCGCTCACCGCCTTCTGGGCCCTTCCCATCCAGACTTTGAGACCTTCGTGAAGCGACTGGCCGCGGCCGGGAATGGCCACGTCGATGATTGTCGTCGTTCCGCCGGCGACCGCTGCCGCGCTTCCGGTCTCGAAATCGTCGGAAGATTCGGTTCCCATGAACGGGAGTTCCATGTGGACATGAGGGTCGACACCTCCGGGAAAGACAAGCGCTCCCGACGCATCGACGACGTCGTCCTTCGCGCTCCGCTTCTCGATGGACGGACCGATGGCGGCTATCTTCCCGTTCTCACAGTAGATGTCTCCGACGAAACGCTCGGCGGCAGTAGCGATTTCGCCATTCTTTATGAGAAGACCCATTTGGACACTTCCTTTCCGAGATTCACGCGGCTGGCCGCAAAACCGGCAATCCCTAGAACCAGCGCGATATGATGACCCGTTTGTCTGTGAAAAACTCTATGGAATCGCGTCCGTGCGCCTTGAGATCTCCGAAGAACGAACCCTTCGATCCGCCGAACGTAAAGAACGCCATCGGAGCGGCGATGCCGATGTTTATCCCGATCATGCTTATTCCAACGTTGTACGCGAATTTTCTCGCGTGACCGCCATTCTGCGTGAATATGGAGGTCGCGTTTCCAAACTCCGACCGAGAGATCATATCGAGGGCTTCCTGGAGCGATTTGGCCCGCATGAGGCACACAACCGGTCCAAAGATCTCTTCCTTCGCGATCGACATGGAGGGAGTGACTTTCTCAAACACGGTCGGCCCGACAAAGTAACCCTTGGGACAATCCGCGACCTTGCATCCCCTGCCGTCAAGAAGAAGCTTTGCGCCTTCGCGCACCGCAGAGTCAATGTGGGCCACGATCTTGTCTCTGTGCTTCTTCGAGATGACGGGGCCCATCGTCGTCTTCTCGTCGAGTCCGTTCCCCACGACGATCTTTCGTGCCGCCCGGAGAAACTTCTCTTTGAAGGCTTCATACACGTCTCCGACAGCCACTATGAGACTCCCGGCCAGGCAACGTTCTCCGGCGCATCCGAAACAGGAATCAATGAGTGTCGCGACGGTATTGTCAAGGTCGGCATCGGGCATCACGACGAGAAAATTCTTTGCCCCACCGAGCGCCTGGACGCGCTTGCCGTGTAGAGAAGCGGTAGAATAGACGTAGCGAGCCACGGGGCTCGACCCCACGAAGGAGATGCCGCACACATCCGGATGTTCAAGAAGCGCATCGACCGCCTCCTTCGCTCCGTTCACGAGGTTCACCACTCCCGGCGGAAAGCCGACGTCGTGCATGAGCTCGAAGATGCGGTTCTGACAAAGCGGGGTCTGCTCCGACGGCTTCACGACGAACGTGTTGCCGCAGGCCATGGCGTAAGGAAAGAACCAGAGGGGCACCATTGCGGGAAAATTGAAGGGCGTCACGCAAGCGAACACGCCGAGAGGCTGCCGCATGGCCACGCAGTCGATATCCTTGGCAATATCTTCCAGGCTGTAGCCCATCATGAGAGACGGAATCCCCGCGGCGACTTCGACGTTCTCGATTGCCCTGCGCACGCTGCCACGCGCTTCCGGCAGGGTTTTTCCGTTTTCTTTCACAAGAAGCCGCGAGATGTCCTCGAAGTTCTCTTCGAATAGGTTCTTGAACTTGAAAAAGTAACGGGCACGAACCAGGGGCGGAGTCTCTCTCCACTGCGAAAACGCTTTCCGGGCAAGAGAGACGGCTTTGTTGACCTCTTCCCGCGTCGAGAGAGGAACGCGCGCAATAATCTCGTCCGTGGCCGGATTTCTTACGTCGAGCGCCTTCGTGGACTTTGAGCTGACCCACTTTCCTCCGACGTAGTTGCGAATGGTTTCGATTGGCATTTTTACCTCTTTCTTGGAATCTGCCCTTGCCGGTCCTAGATCGCTCTGACTGGCGCGGAATCCATCCTTGCCGGCGTACGGTTTGCAAGAAGCGGCCCCAGAAAGGGCCGACCTCATCTTTCATGCTAAGTTGGTCGTCCTCTGAAGTCAAGACCGAACATGTGGATAGCTGTCTGAAGCGCACGGCCACTAGCGAACCGGTGCAAAGTCAGTGCCGCCCAGGATCGAACTTATGGATGGCGTAGGTTATCGCAAGATTGTTATTGACTTACGAGGTCAAGGTGTCGTATAATCGCGGTCGCTTGCGGGTCACAAATGACTGGCCCTGTGCGCCTGGGGAGCACCCTGTAGAGATCGCGTAAGCGGCTGACGCATTCCGCAGCAGCCGTGTGTCGCCAACCTCCGTTACTGGCGCGTAGCTCTCTGCTCCCGCTGGTGTAGCTTCCTCGAATTCTCACGCGACTGTGTAATGCCCTGTCACAGGAGGAGGCTTCCGTCTTGCCTGCACACAGTTCCGGGATACCTGCGCAATTTGGACAACAGATCGACAATCGACTTCAACGCGCTTTCCGTCTGGCATTCGTTTCTGCGAGGGAGGTGATCCGGCGTAGAGGAAAATGCTTCAGTTTTCGCCGCGTGTTGTATCACATCACTCTAACAGTGCGTACGAATCCGGGATTTCATGGATTCGGGAGGTCAAATCATGAAGGGAAGAACCTTGGTGACGGGGATTCTGGGGTTGGCCCTGCTGCTATTTTCTTTTCCGGCGTCGGCGCAGCCAATGGCCGACTATGGGGATGCGCCTGATCCGGCGTTCCCGTCGCTCTTCGCCAGCAGCGGCCCCCGGCACACGAATGTAGGGGATTGCTTTGTTGGGTGGACGTCAACAACGGAGCCAAACGCCCTGATTCCGGACCTGGACGCCGATGACGGCGCCCCGCTGATATTCGCAAACTACACACCCTCGGGCTGGACGGCGTGGGTCTACGTGCCGATCACGATCGCCCAAGGCGCTCAGGCGAAGCCCCGTTACTTGAACGTCCTTCTTGACGCGAATTCCAGCGGAAGCTGGTGCGACGTACCTGGAGAGTGGATTGTCCGCAATTTCCCACTTCCGACAACATACTACTATGTCCACTTTCCCGGGCAAACGGTGTGGTACTGCATAGGCGGCTACACCGGCGTGGCTAACTACAGTGGCATGCACTGGCTGCGTGTCACGCTCAGTGACGCGATGGTCACCCCCGATCTCCCGATGATGGGATGGAGTGGGCGCGTCTCGAGCAGTTTCCTAATCGGTGAGACCGAGGACTGGCTGCTTCAGTGGTACTACAATCCTCCTAAACCACCGGACCCACCCAATCCTCCGCCCAACACGGGCATACCGCCACTCCCGGCACCGGTTCCTGAATGCAACAAGACGGGCGCCGTTTACCAGTCGCCCCCTCCGACGCACGTCGGGCACTCGGGGACTTTCGACATCGTCGTCGAGAACTCGAGCGTCAACCATCCGATGCACATAGTTGAGGGGCCGTTCGCGACTGACGTCAACGGGAGTCCGATTGATATCGGTCTGGAGAGTCTAGAAAGCACTTACCTGAACCCGGGACAAAAGGCCACCTCCCACGGGAGCTGGGATTTCGATAACCCGGGTTCTAACCAGGCATGGTGCAACTGGGACGTCGTGGTCGACCCACAGGGACAGTACATTGTCGTCGCTAACGTGGGCGATTACGTTGACGCCACCGGCAATCAGCCGACCGGCGGCAGCTTCCAGGAATCAACACCCACCAAGGTTCCCCTGACGACTCGGACAGGGCTTGTCGTGCTTCTCGTTACGCTCGGCCTGGTTTCCGCTTATTTCATCGTGAGGAGGCGTGCCCTCGCGTCAGGAAAATAGTGATATCCTTTGACTATCGGTGAGGGAAGAATCGATGGCGGCGGCCTCAGTTCCGCCGCCATCAGTTTTTGTGAGCTGTCGTTAGGGTTTTCTTTGCCTCTGCGTGCAGCGCATGATATTATATGTGGTTTCAGTATCGAAGCGTGAATCGCTCCCGGAACGACGGGACCCTCTACGAGTCGATAGTCTCACCGATCAACCTCCGTGAGGGCCAAACGAGAGTTCAGTTGAATCGCCATAGCGGTGCCGCCACAAGCGACCGCCCGACGGCCTTCGGCCAAAACCAACCTGGATTGTCATTCACGCTTGGCTCCCTGCTGTGCGTCCTTCTGCTGGCGGCGCTCTCCGTTCCTCGAGATGCCGTATGCGGACTGGCATGGTCTGAGGCCGAGGTCGTGAACAAAGACGTGATGGCGGCTTTCGCGACTCCGAACAATGCCCGTTCGATCGAGGTCGATGCAGCGGGCGCGGCCCACATCGTTTTCTCCGGAAACATAGACTTTTACTACAACATTTTCTACAGACAACGCAGCCGCTCGGGCTGGGGAAGACTTGAGCAGGTAAACGTAAGCGCCTCCACGTCCACCACGCCCACCTTGGCAATCGGGCCCGGAGACGCTGTCTACGTGGTATGGTCCGACAATGTGACCGGAAACGGCGACCTCTACTTCTCCGCTCGTCTCGGCGGCAGGTGGACAATCCCCGAGAACTTGACCGCCGATTCGACTTCTTCTCTCTTCCCCGCTCTCTGCCGAGTCGGAGGCGGAAGACTTCACTTGGTTTGGGAGGACAGGCTGGGAGAATCGTCAAGAATCCTCTATTCTTCTCGATTCGGCTCGGAGTGGACTCTCCCCGTTTGCCTGAGCCATGCGGGACGCGGCGCGACCTCACCCGCAATAGACGTTTCGCCTGACGGAACTATTCATTGTGTCTGGACCGAAGAGGCGAAGGGAAAGAAAGAAATAGTCTACAGAGAGTTCTCAAAGAGATCTTGGAAGAAGTCCGTGCGATTGAGCGAGCCGTCGAGCTCTGCCAATAGACCCTCTCTGGCCGCAGACAAGGACGGCGGAGTCCACGTCGTCTGGGAAGACCACAGATTTCGCTTGCCCGCAATCTGCTACAGGGAAAGGAGTGCGAAACACTGGCAACAGGACGTTCTTCTCACGGACGGAAGCTCCAAGGCGTTTAGACCCGCAATCGCAACGGGACCGCGCTCGACTCTTTGTGTCGTGTGGTATGATAGTAAGTGGGGCGCCACCGACGCGGTCTACCAGAGCAGAAAAGATAGAACCTGGAGTCAACCCTTCAGGCTATCCTGCTCCCCGGCTCCCACTTATTTCGCCTCGGTAGCTGCGGGCGACGACGGCTGCGTGCACGCGATCTTTCAGGATCGACAGAGAGGCAACTACGACGTGTATTACAGGAAGGCCGTGCCGGCAACACAAGCTGAGTGATTTCCACCAGGGAGGAAGAAGATGCAAGAGACATTTGAAGTGATCATCCTCGTAGGAAGACCCGCTGCCGGAAAAAGCGAGATCATCGACTACTTGAAGAAGGAAAGCGTTGAGAGGAGGAAAGAGCGTTTCAGAATCGGAACGTTCGAGGAGATAGACGATTTCCCATTTGTGTGGGAGACTTTCGAGATTGACGACATCCTCTCGAAACACGGACGCGAGCGTATCTTCACGACGCCCGACTATTACTTCAAGGACCCCTTTACTTGGAATCTATTCATCGAGAGAATAAACCTCGAGTTCGCGAAGAGACTCGCAGGGAATCCGAACTATCTGAGAGACACGACCTCGATAGTCGAGTTTGCTCGCGGAGGAGAAAACGGCTTCGGAGAGGCGTTCTCTCTTCTTTCCGACGAGATACTCACGCGCGCTGGGGTCGTGTACATAAACGTCTCCTACGAAGAATCCTGCCGCAAGAACAGACGCAGATTCGACCGGAAACAAGCCCACAGCATCCTCTTTCACTCCCTACCCGACGAGAAGATGGAGTTTTACTACAAGATGAATGACTGGCACAAGATCGCCCCGGGCAATGATGGGTACCTCACGATCAGGGGACAGGCCGTTCCCTTCTCTGTGTTCAACAACGAACCAGAGGTAACCGACAAGCCTGAGGAACTTGGCCGGGCATTGGAAGACGTCTTTGGAAAACTCTGGACGAGGCTGCAAGAAAGGCATCGGTGACAGCCCCGTTCGCCCACGGTCTGGTGTCTACGTTCTGGTGGGTGCGCCGGAACTCGCAGCGTGTCCGGCGGCAACGTCAATCTCGTGTGCCGCCACGAGTTCGGCCACACGCTTCCTCTCGGCCACAGTCAAAAAGCCCACCGCAACGAGGATGAACGCAAGAGAAAACCAGTCCTGGATTTTGGGGAAGCTCCCTCCGCAGGCAAAGCAGAAAACCAGCGTGGCAGCAGTGCCGGCAACAAGCGAGGTGAGCCGGTTCACAAGACCGGCGAAGGTTGCCGTCCTGCCTTTGAACATGAAGATGAAGACCGAGAAGAAGGCGACCATGCCGTAAGCCATGCCGGCCAGGATCGCCCACGACCACATCGGCCTGGGATTGGTTAAGGCCCCTCTGAAAAGTCCGAGCTGGGCGCTCTCCCACCCGAAATGCCGAGGACCGTAGAAGAGAAACAACCCAACCACCACCATGGTTGTGCAAGCAGCAATCTGCTCGATGGAAAAGAACCACTTATTGTCGAGCTTCATCCCTTTGGCGCGCGTGTTCTTGTAGTAGTTCATTATGTAGATGCGGATGGCGTAAGCTGTGATGTAGCTGCCGAGAATCGTCATGGCCACGCCCGAACGCGCGAAGTCGAAGTCCCCCTCCTTGCGCCAGAATATCTGCACGCTTGCTGCAATCAACGCAAACACAACGCCTATGTTTTCTTCAACGTAGACCTTCTTATGAAGTATGCCCTTTTGAATCTGGACTGCGTCCACGGCGCGACTGATCACTATAATGCTGGCCCGCATGATCACCATCGCAACCATGACCGAGATGGGAAGGGAATACATGAGCGTCGTGGTCGGGATCACAACCGCCGTGCATACACCGGACGGGATTATGTACAAGTACTCCCGCGGAAAACTGAGAGCGCCCCAATGAACCAAGTTGGTCGATTTGGTTCTAAACCAACGCAGAACCAACACGACGGCCACGCACAGGCTGGTTCCTCCCAAAGTGCTGTAAACCAGAAACTCGGTTTGCGTCATCCCCGGGAACCCGAGCTCCGGCTTACCCGTAAAGTACTTCACGGTGAATCCCGTGATGACGTAGAAGAAGAAATAGCTAAAGCACAACTGGAGCAGTCTTCCCGTACTACCTTCGGTTGTCTTCCACATATTCACTCGTCCTGTTCTGGAGGCAGAAGGCCAGGCGTCAGAGAAACCCGCAGGTCTTGACGCCAGCGACACGGAATCAAAAGACTACTCCACTCCGCTTCTGAAGTCGAGATATTACTTGTCGAGCGCCCGGCCCTTTCTTCGCGTCAATTGAAGAAAAAACGCTTCGTGGACTCGTCCAGTAAGCCTCGGCGCCAGGTTACTGCCGCGGCAGTAACCTGGTCATGACCAGCCACGGGAGACAGAGCCCCACACCCCAGACAACGTAGCGCCACGGCGCCACGAGGGCGTTGTCGCCGATGATTACGCCGCCCACGATTAATGTGAGCAGAAATGACACTCCCGCTTTGCTCATCTGACACCTCACTCTTTCATGGCGATGTAGACACACACGGCCGCCGCCACCCCGCAACACGAACCAGTGCATTTCAACCACAGAGGGCCGGTGAAGGCACATCCGGCTATGCACGGACCGCACGTGGCCACGAAACAATCGGCCCACTTCTTCTTGTTGAACTTGATCGCTTGCTCTTCAACGTCCGACTCATCGTCGGCAGAAACCAACTCCGTCAGCTCATTGGTGGCCGTGTCCACGGTCATTGCAAGGACGCTTCCGTCTTCTTCCCGGTAGAGCATGGCAGTGGCAAACCTGTCACCTCTTGGATTTATCATGGGCACGACGAAGTATCCAGGACCGGAACTCCCGTCGGGCTCAGAAAGCTCAAAGGCCTGTTCGGGCAGTTCCACCATTCCGAGCGCCCGGCAGCGTGCGAGAATTTTGCCCGCCTTCGGCAACTCCAGCACCTGTCTCGCCCTATCTGGACCGGAGTCCACCGACGGCCACGGATTCGGGTTTACCTTTTCCCGCTGCTCTCTTGAGGTATCCGTCCACTGATAGGTTGAGTGAAAGCCTGCTGTTGCCGTTGCGCGGCCGCTATGATAATCGCGACCTGCCACGGTGTCAAACGGATTGACAGAGTGTATGTCGGCCCTTGCTGCGGCCGCCACTGCGAGGGCGGGCACGACTGACACGCAGGCAATGAAGAAAACCGAAACGACTACCGACGGCGTCGAAAATCTCCTTGTTCTCACCACAGCCACCTCCTCTTTCCAGAAACACCACGGACATGAGACAAACTCAGGGGGAACAACGGCCGCGCGCCTGCACCCTCTCACTGCGATCTGCGTTTACTCTGGACGAAGACAGGACAGAAGATCGACCGGCCCGAGGGCCTTCTGTTTCACGAAGCCGGACTCACACTCCGGCAAGCGCCGTGCCACGGCGACTGGAGTCGCGCTCGGGCTTGCTGAATGCTGTAACCAGGGTCGTGTGGTGGAGTTGTAGGGGCGGCCCGAGGCGGCGCGGGGCGCCTCGCGACGTTACCGCCGCCGCGCCCTGTAAACTTTGGAGGCGCCTCTGTCGACGAGAGTGACGGGAGCTGGGCAGGTGGGCCGTGGCGCGCATACAGGCCGCCCCTCGAGAAATCGGCTCATGCCTGCCGCGCATGCGGCCGACGGCGGCGCCCGCAATGAAACGCGAGAGATTATTCGAAGCTTCGGATCACTCTGAGTATCTCGTGTGGGTCACTCGCGCTTCGCAGCTCCTGGACGGCATTCTCGAAACGCAGTAAATCGGCGAGAGACTTGTAAACCCTGAGATAGAACACGTCGTCGCTGGGAGGGGCCGCCATCGGAAAGAAAACGTTCACTGGCTTTCCGTCGAGCGCCTCGAATTCCAACCCCTTGTCCGAGCGCGCGAACGCGATTACGAATTCTTTTACCTGGACGGTTCTTACGTGAGGGAGAGCCACGCCGCCTCCGATGCCCGTCGTGGCCTTCTTCTCACGGTTGTGCAAGTCGCGGAAGAGGCGACGAGAATTTCGCACGTTCCCCGAGCGGTCGAGGAGGTCTGCCAGGGCGGTCACTATTCTCTCCTTCGTTTCCCTGACCACTCTTTGAGGGCTCATTTCCTCGGGAAAATCAAGAGTCACGAGAGAATCAAGGTTGAGCTCAACAAGCTCGGGAGTCAGATACCTCGAAAGTCGCATCAGATGTCTCCCAAGGCCGGCGGCTGCGTGTCGCTCAAGCTATGCCGCGTCAGACGGTGCGCTCGGGTCGCTCGGGTCGCGGCGGAGCCTCCAACGGAGGGCGCCATCACGAGGCACGCCGAGACAATGGCGGCGTTCAAGTACCAGTTATATCGCATCATGTTGTGACCGAACAGACCGAGTAAAAGCAAGAGCCAATAGGCGGCCAAACAGGCACGGCAGACGGCACTGATACCCTTCGCTTCGGGAGTGTCCACCGAGGACAACAACGACCCCGCCCGTGCGGCCCCCCTCATACAGACAATCACAAAGCCTGCAAACGCGATCAGGCCGAGTATTCCGGTCTCACCGCCTACCTGTGCCAACAGATTGTGCGCCTCGAACCAATTGCGGTTCTGCGGGGGCGAATAGATCATGCCGTGCGCGATGCCGAAATCCCCAATTCCTACGCCCAGGAGCGGTCTGTCCATGAACATCTGAGATCCGACTCTTAACCCTTCGATTCGTCCCATCGCAGATTCGGCCGCGGAAGCGTTCTTTTGGAACTCAAAGATGGTCAAGAATCTCTCCTTGTACTGCATAGGCATGGCAACCCATGCCCCCACGGCGACCAGCATGACTATGATGCCCGTCAGCATCCTTCTCTTGTGCGTGATCCACATGTAGAACAACAGGAACAGAACGCCCAACATCCCTGACCTGGAACCAGTGAGAACCACAACGACGCTCCCGGCGCAGATGACGCCAAGCCAGCACAGCCGCCAGAAGAGGTTTCGATTCGCTCCGATGCAATACAACCCGAAACAGACGGCGAGAACCAAGCTGGCGGCAAGCGAGTTCGGGTCCCCCCTCGAAAGAGAGTCGGTGGTCGCCCTGACGATGCCCATTGCAGTGTAGTTATAGCCCACGGAGTAGTAGAGCCTCAAGCTCTCCGCTGCCATCCACACATGCCCCAGCGCAAAAACCGACAAGAAGACAAAGAGCCTCCTTGGAGTATTCACCATTTGCGAAGTGAGAAAGGCAAGAACCCCCAACTTGAGAAGCTCAATCCATGCAGTGGCGGCCCCCAACTTCCACACCGCCGTGAAAACGGAGAGAAAACACACGACCACGAAGACGAGAAGCCACGAAGCAATGCCGCGCGAAACCGGCCAGAACCTTCTCCCCGCGGCAACCTGAAATCCCCAACCAACCGCGGCCAACACCGCGCACAACCTCTCGACGTGCAACGGCTCGAGCTGCACTATACCTTCTTGCGGCCTCACGGCGACGAGAAGCATGAAGAGTAGCAAGGCTGGAAAGGGGTTGAAGAGAAACCACAGTGATGCGTAGAGTGCCACCGCAATCAAGAAGACCAGCAGAGGATCAAAAAAGAGAAGCATAAGTCCTGCGGTCACCGGTATCACAAACACCGCGAATATCTTGAAAAGCGTGCCAGGGTTTATCGGCGGTCGCGGGCCCGCACCCCGCACCCGTCCCGACTCAACCCGGACAGGCTCTCTTCCGTCTTCCGTATCGTGCTCGTTCACTGGCCGGTGTCTCCCCCAAACATCATCGCCGTCCGTTATCGCTCTGCAGGACTCCGGGCCGGACGCCCGAAGCCGATCATACCTCTCCAAAAACCGGCGAAAAGCCCCGCGTGAGTGATTAGCAGCGCCACGAAGATCGAGGGCATCAGCCGTAACCCGTGTCTCAAGGAGAGGACAAGAGAAGCCGATGCTATCAAGAGAACGTACGCGCACGCCAGGAAAAACAAGGCTTGTCCGGCTGCCATGAAAAACAGTGCGAGCACGGCGAGGGCAACAACAATGACGAGTGGCGTTCCAAGCAGAATCGGGCCCGAGGTCGCATCTCTGGGATGCTTCAGGAACAGCCTGGCGCGACCCGCACCGTAACGCGCCATCTGTCTAAACAGAGGGCCAAGATCGTCTCTGGCATGGTAGCGGACCATCACGCGCGGGCTGGTGAAGGCCCTCAGCCCCGCCTTCCTTGCTCTTAGATTGAAGTCAACGTCCTCGCACGCATCCAGTCTTTCGTCATAGTACCCTATTCGCTCAAACACGCGACGCGTGTAGGCTGCGCCGGAGCTGTCTGGATCGACGAGGTCCTCCTTCGCAGTAGAGAAAATCAGCGAAGAAGGATTGTGGCCGAGCCACGAGGTCCTCGCGATGACTATGGCCCTCTGGACGTCGCCCGATCCAGTCCACTCCAACGGCTGAGGTCTGCATATCACGTCTGCCGACGTCGTTCGAAAAAGGTCCGCCAGATTCCTGAGCAGAAACTCATCCGGAATCTCACAGTGACCATCTACAAACAAGACTGCGTCCCCCCTGGCCGCTCTGGCTCCAACGTTTCTCCCAGAGCTCGACAGACGCCGGGGGTTCTCGAGCACGCGGATGTTCCGATGAATCTTGCTCAGGCCTGCGGCGACGGACACGGTTTCGTCGGTAGAACCCCCGTCCACCACGAGAAGCTCAAATCTGTCTGGCGGAAACTTCTGCCTGCACAGTGCTTCCAGAACGCCGCCTATGTGCCTGCCTTCGTTCAGCACGGGAAGGACAACGCTGATGAAGATGGGCTCGGATGTGCCGTTGCTCTCCATGAATCGTCACGCCCTCTCTACTGCGAGAGTCTTCGTGTAAACCTCCGTCAGGAGTCGGAGCTGTCCTTCGAAGGAATGTGATCTACGAATCGCTTCCTGCCCGGCTTGCCCCATGGCCCTGGCAAGTCCGGGATCAGACAACAATTCAGTGATCGCCCTCGCCAATTGGCCGCTCTCTCCGGGCGAGACAAGAATCCCGGTCTCTCCGTTAACGACAATTTCGGGGACGCCGCCAACCGCGGTCGCTATCACCGGCGTTGCCGCAGCAAGAGCCTCGAGGAGCACGTTCGGAAGCCCTTCCGTCAGAGAAGGAAGAACGAACAAGTCAACGTTCCTGAGAGATGAAGCAAGGCCCGGGACATGGCCAAGGAAATGAATCGAATCGGCGCACCCAATCTTTTCCGCAAGTCTCGCGAGATGGTCTCGCAGGGGACCGTCACCGAAAACCAAGAGTACTGCCTCCTTCTCGCTGGCGAGCACGCGCGGCATGGCCTCAATGAGGTACTCTTGCCCCTTTTCGGGCGAGAGCCTCCCCGCGGTTGCGATTATCGTTTTCCCGCAGAACTTGCTGAACAGCGCCGAGAGTCCGTCGTCCGATCCCGCGTCCGCCGGCACATCGCACTGCGCGGCCTCGCCTTCGTTTCGACGGTGCTCTGCGCGGTCATCCTGTTTCTCTCGTTCTACAGACACGGCATTGGGGACGAGCGAGACTTTGTTTTCCGGCAGACCTCGTGACGCCAGAACGTTCTGTTGCTCTCTCGAAACGACGACAACGTGATCCATCCGTCTCAGAAGCCAATTCTCGAGTTTGTAGTAGAGAGCAACCTTCAGATTCTCCCTCGTCGTCCCTCTCCAGAACGCAATCTGCCGCGCGGGAAGCCCCGCTCGTCCGACAAGACAGAGAAAAGTGGATCGATAGTCGTGCGTGCAAATCAGTTCGGGTCTCTGAGTCTTGAAGAGCTTTCTCAAACGAAGAACCTGCGTCGGATCGTAGGCGCTAATACACGGAACAGAGAAGGACCGTATCCCTAGAGCGTTAGCCCTCCGGGCAAGCTCTGTCTCCTTGCCGTTTTCGTAGAAGCTGCACAGTAGGGCCTCAATCTGAGTTCCCCGGAGCAGCTTCAGGTGCTCGACTATCTGCTTCTCGGGCCCCCCGAAAAAGTTGCTCGCGCGCACGTGCATTACTTTGACCTTGAGCGAGCCGATCATCCTGGACGAGCCGATTCCGTCGGCAGAACCAACCATGTTCCTCTACTTTCAAACGTCTCCGGTCCACGAGGACCATGATCCTGACGCTAGCTACCTTTCGGTATTGAACCACTCCTGGGTTGCATCAGTCTCCAGTAAAGACACCACAACTGTCTGAGCGCGTCCCTGAACAGGAATTTCTGATCCGCCTCCATTCTCGCGTGCGACCCCAGCCACGTACGCAGGTGAGAGTCCCTGAGAAGCCTCAGTATTCCCCTCCCGAGCATGGCGGGATCGTCCGACTGAACCAGCAAGCCGCTTTCACAGTCGGCCACTATCTCAGCATTTCCACCCACGTCAGTTGCGACGATGGCGGAACCGGCAGAGCAATACTCCAGCAGGGCGTTGGCGCAGCCCTCGCTTCTCGAAGAAATCACCGCCACGTCAAAGCCTGGAATCAGTGTATGTGCGTCCCGCCTGAAACCGAAGAACGTCACTGCCCCAGCGATGCCCAGTGACGAGGCAAGATTCTCCAGCTCTTCGCGAAGCTCTCCCTCCCCGAATATGCAGAAGCGTGACAGGGGCTCTTCCTTGAAGACGACCGACGCCGCTGCGATAAACACGTCCACGCCTTTCACGTATCTGAGATTGGCTACCATCCCCACGCAGAGTTCTCCCGGCTTGAGTTCAAGCCCCAGCTTGGCCTCGTGTGCCGGCAGTGCCACGCCCTGAGGCGCAACCATACCGTTGTGAATCACCAGAGCTTTGTGCCGGGGGATCTTCTCGTCTGCCCGCACGGATTCTTCTACGGCGTGCGAGTTGGAGAGAACGCACGTGGCGAGCGTATCGAGCATTCTGACGAACACTACCTGCGGCCACGTGAACGCGAGACTTCTGATGCCTCTCCTGCTGGTTATTATCACCGGTACTCGCGCCAGACGCGCCGCCAGAGTGCCCAGCACGACGGAGTCAAAGAACGACAGGTGGACAACGTTTATTCTTTGCTTCCTCATCAGTCTGGTCAGACGCCACAGACCCGAGACAAAGCCGGGGTCGAGTAGCTTGGCGACTCCAAGTATCGTTACCGGGCATTTGAAATCGGACGTAACGACGCCCCGAAGGGTGCACAGGAAGGGATTCACTAGATCCCTGTCGGCGTTGCTGATGGTGCTTTCGAGTTGAGTCTCCGTTCCACCCGCATATTGTGGATGCAGAGAGTCAATTACGTAAAGCACGTTGATTCGCCCGTCGTGCGCGGCCAGAGATTTCAGTGTCCTTTCGCGTTTCGCACATAGGACTGACTCGACGGCGGAGAGACACGAAAACACAGGCAGCGGTAGTTCCTCGTATCCGCCGGGTGCCTCGATGCGCGGGAGAAGGAACGCGCCACTGGACAGCCTCACGACGCCACGCACGGTTGACAAGACCGCACGATACCCGGCTTCCCGAGCGAGAGAAACGTCGAGCGGCCGGAAATCCGCTCTTGTTCCACTCGGAAATGCGAAACAGTCCACCTTCTTCCCGGCAATTTCCTCGAGAATGTGCTTGGACGTGAGGAGCTCACTCCTGGCCTCTTCTTTGGAGAGCAAGGAGAAGACTTCATGAGAGTGACTGTGAGAACAGATCTCCATCCCCGATTCAAGCAGTTGGAGTACGTCTTCCCGGGAGAGATAGAGTCGCGAGCAGGGGAGTTCCCTTTCCTTGACGTCGTTCACTCTGAGCAATTCCCTCACCGCAGCCTGCCTCCTGCGGGCAGGAAGATATCGGAGATACGCTTTGAGTCTTATTACTGCGGCCCTCTTGAGCGGGAAAGTGCCGGTTTCGAGTGACTCAACGTAGTCAAGATACTTGGGAAGACGCACATTCTCCAAGCAGGCCACGAGCTCCTCCACCAAATCGGTCCATATAACGAAGGAAGGCTCAAGTGTTTTTGTGACTATGGAAACCGCCGCGCTGACGCCGTGATTTCGCAGAACGGGAACCGCATGAGTGAGAAAACTCCTTCTACCGTCGTCGAAGGTGATCGCAAGTGCCGGGGGCGTGAGTTCCCTCTTGCCCTCTATTGCGTCAAGTACGTGGCTCAGAGGAACCACGTTAAAATGTTTGGTGACGTAGCGGATACTCTCTTCGAGCGCCTCAGGCGAGATGCCGTAGGACAGTTCATCGCCCCTGGCCCAGACGTCGTGAAAAGTGACGATCGACGCTTGCGGGCCGGAGATCAAAGGGCCGACACGCGACGTTACGAATGGAAAGACGCCCGACTTCTCGCCCAGTCGGCAAAAACCACGCACCATGCGACGACTTTTCACGTTCGAGATCTCACCGTCCTTTCGACTGGCTCATCCACATCTTTTCGGGTGGGAAGCTGAAGAAACTCAAACCAAGAAGAGCAAACCAAGAGATGACTCGCACCGGCTTGAAACTACATTTCTGATAGGCCTTTATTGACGCCAGGTTCTTGACGCGAATGTGACAATAAATCTCCGTGTATCCCTTCTCCTTCATGAGCCCGGAAACTCTATCGATCAGAAAGGGAGCAACGTTCTTTCCTCTCAGCCTCGGGTCCACGTAGGTATCATAGATGAAGGCCACGCCGGGCGGGAGGTCGAACTCTTTCTTGAAGTCCAGAACGTAGACTCGCTCGAACCCGATCTTCATGTATCCCACGATCTCGCCTTCCATTCTAACGTGGGGCAAGAGATGCCTTAGCTTCTCGGCAAGCTCTAGCTCCCTGGGGTCAACGGTTCCCGGCATGTGTTGTCTCAAGAGCCAGGCCGTCGTCTCCTCCGGCCGGGAAAAATCTATCTCGACCGGAGCCGAGGTCGTGTTTGCAGGAAAAGTTACCGACAAGTCCCTCACCATCCAGATCGCTCTCTGGTAGTTCCAGATTCTCCGACGGATTTCTCGCAGGAGCGCCCGTGCACCTTCGTTTCTGCGGGTCTCCAGAGCCCTCTCGACTAGCGAACTGACCCAAACCACCTTCGCGGATTCCTCATGAAACGGTAGGTTCTCTCCAGCAAGAGCTGCCGGAAGGTCCGGTTTCTTTGCACTCCCAGAATGCAGTGCCTGCAAAAACCCGACCAAATCTTGCCAAGATTTCGTATGAAACTGAGATGCTTCTCGTTCCGCCATATCCGTGCCAGGTCTTCGTTCCGGATGTTTCCCAAATGATAGTCACCGAAAAACGGACAAGGCAGCACATTGCCGTAGGGGTCAACGGTGACCTTGAAGCGGGCGACGTAGCATTTCTTGTTGCCGAATCGGCCCGTGACCAGGTTTCGGGCCTTGAGACAATCCACGTTCTCGGTCATCAGAGCGATCCTCATGCCGCGCGCTTCCTTTTTCAGTTCACGCACTTTCCGCTTCAGCGTCCGGGCTTGTGCTTGATCGACTAAGATGGAGTCTCCCTGGAAAATGTAATATGGATTGGGTCTGATACCATTTATGCTTGCGTGATCGACCATCTCCGGAAGGAATTCGCCTGCGTATTCCAAATGCATCAAATCCAGGCCCACAGCCTCTGCAAAGGATAGGACCTTCTCGAACGCGTCGACGTTGAACTTGGAGATGGTGGTGTTGCAGTGTAATAACGGGCGCTTCTTCTCACCTCGGGCTCTCTTGACCGCTTCTATGCAGTTTAGCACCTTGTCGTAGGAACCGTCTTTACCTCTTACGAGGTCTTGACTCTCCCCAACTCCGTCGACGGACAGCCACAGGTCATCCAGACCGGCTTGAACCAAGCCCTCCGCCGTGGCCCGATCCATAAGATTACAATTCGTGACCAAATCGGCTTCTATGGGGTATTTCTTGATATGAGAAATCAAAGGAATCACGACTTCCTTTCGCAGAAGCGCATCTCCCCCAAAAAGCTCGATGTACTTTACTCCCAGGCCATAACACATATCTACGGTTCGTTGCCACTCTGCCAGGCTAAGCTCCTCCCCGGTTTGCCTCCTCTGCCACATACTGCAAGTCTTACAGCCGGAGGTGCAGCGATACGTGATGAAGAAGAGCGCGTCTCGCGGTTTGACGAGATGGTAGTCTATCTCTCGCCGAGAAAGATATCCCAGTTGCCGAGCGACTTTTCCGAAAAAAGTTGAGATCACTCTGATTCCTCCGGCTGCCGGCCTTCACCGAGCCTCCGACAGAACCCCCGACGCTGCAAAGCGTGAGTCAGGTCAAGTGTTGGACAAAACCATCTTCTTGAGCCGCACGAGAATCCCGAACCTCCTGAGATAGTCTCTCAGTCTGAAGTCGAGCCAGAAAGGCATTCGCGCGTAAGCTCTGTTCTTCAGGATGTAGTACCTCACGTGTCTGTGGACCGATTCAGTCCAGCACATCTTGTAAGGATCGTCGTAACCCAGGAGGTCGTACGTCTTCAACCCTCGGTCGAACAGACTCTCTACGATGAATTGGTCCAACACGCCCCCCGGCGAACCCTGCTTGAAGCGTTCATCATATTCCGCCTTGAGACCGAACTCCGTTTGACCACTACGCAGGTGGTATTCATACGCTATGGGAATGGAATTCAATATCAATAGCCACAACACCAGGAATCGCTCCTGATTCGCCCATCTAGCTAAGTTAACGTAAAAATTCAGACTTTCCTTAGTGGAAAAAGCGGAGCTGCCTCTGCCGCCCTGCCAGCTTTTTCGGGTGACGTTCTGAATTTGCGCCAGCAGGCCGTCAAGATCGTCTATCTGTGAGTGCTCCTCTATTCTAAAGTCCCCCGATTCTCCCAGTCGCCGCTGTCGATTTCTCATGTTCTTTCTGAATTTCCTGGAGCGTGTGGCCAGAAAGCTGTTCCAATCGGATTGAATGGAAATGTAGGGGGACAGGCGGATCATTCTCTTGCCCCAGAGAAGCCGGGCGTCTCCGCACTTCTTCTCGATCAGATCGATGACCGGCGAACTCTCCAATATGTCTTCCAGCTTGAGCAGATCCCAGTTGTTTCTTCTCCACAGATGGTCGAGAATCTTCTCCGCGCCGGCCGTATTGTCCGGCGGAAAGATGAAGTCGATCTTGGGCGACTGGTGGTTGGCCATGAATTCGATGATCCTCATGGGGAATCCCATGTAGGACCCTCTCGAGATCATCAGCGGAGCTATGGCCAGGACCTTCTGCTCCTGCCTGGCAACCAGAACATAGAGTTTTTTCTTCGTGCCGAAGCTGTCCCACCAGATCCTGAACCACTGATGCATGTAGAACGGCTTTTCGTCCGAGTGGCCGCGCAAGAGTCCGTTCCATTCGGATTCCAGTCGTAGAAAACTCTCGTAATCGGTGATTTCGACTATCTGCATCTAATGGTCTAGAAGTTGACGAAAACACTCTCGATGACGGTCTATCATCTGCGTCAGAGAGAACTTCTCCCGGACGATTCTTTGATTTGTCTTCCCCATCGCGTTTCTGAGTCCGGCGTCATTCAGAAGCAACGTGATCTTCTCGGCCAACGCCGCGGAATCGTCAGGCGGAACCAGGAAACCACCCTCTCCCTCTACCACGAGCTCCGGCGTGCCCCCGACCGACGCAGCTACGACGGGCAACCCGCTGGCCATATACTCCAGGATGGTGTTGGACAGTCCCTCAGATCGAGAAGACAAGACGCCCAAATCCAACACGTCAAGATAGGGAGTCACATCCTCAACAACTCCCGTCCACGTTACCTTCCGTCCTATTCCCAAGTCATCGGAGAGCCGTCTCAGTCGCCGAGTTTCTGCCGCTTCCCCGTCGCCCACTATCAGGAACCTGGCTTGAGGAACGTCCCCGGCCACTTGGGCGGCCGCGCACAAGAAGCCCTCGATATTCTTGATCGGCCGCAAATTCGACACTAGCCCCACGGTCAGTTCCCCGTCTCGAACACCCAGTTCTTGTTTGAGCTCGTTGGGCGACTTGTCGGTAACTCTTCCGAATTTCTGATATTCTATTCCGTTGTAGATGACGCCCACCTTGTCTCGAGGAACGCCCAGCTTCAGAATCAAGCTCTCCCTGACCGCCTGGCAGTTGACCAGGTAGCGATCCACCCTGGTACTCACTACTTTCAACGCAAGGATTCGACTGCGATTCAGATCGTGTCCCAGGTTGCGTTGGGTGGAGACGATTTTCCTCGCCCTACCCCATCTGGCGGCCATCACGCCCGCCAGATTCGAATCGGGAAAATAGGTTTGCACTATGTCGAACTTCTCGTTCCGTATGAAGGCTACCAGTCGTCGGATCTTCAGCCAGGCGCCGGGATTCCTGAAGGAAGTAATTCCTACGACGAACTTGGGACAGTCGAAGTAACCGGTCTCGATCCAAGAGCTGTGCCTAAGCACCGCCAGATGCACTTCAAATTCATTCCGATCCAGACCGTTGACGAGTTTCGAAAGCTGCCCTTCCGTTCCACCGCCAATGTGACCGACGTGATCGATGACGAACAGTATCTTAGTTCTTCTCATGAGAGACTTCCGATTTGTGTGGAAGGAACAGTCTTTTGATTCGCTCCTTGACCGGCCACCACACGAGCAAGGGCAGACCGGCCAGGCCGCGCTGGAAGCCGCAGAAAAGCACAGTTCGACGGAACTCCTTCGTCCAATGCCACTTGTACTCGTGTTCTCCGCGCAGGAAATCAAACTCTCGGACGGACTTTGCTATCAGGTCTTCCACAACGTAGCCAAGCATGGCCGCGCCCACTCGATTCTTCTCGAATTGAGGGTCATAGCCGGTCTGATAGTCATAGTACTTCGAACCATAAAGGTAGCCGTAACGGAATGCAACCGGACGCTGATCGACCTCGAGGAAAGCCAAGTAGAGCCAACCGTTGCCGGCAATGACCTGAGACAGTTTGAGATGAAAGGCCAGGTAGTTCTTTCTACAAAAGTTACCCGTCTCACCCTTTTTCTGCCGTGACAGACGGTGCAGGCGAGCCGCCTGTTCAAAGGCGTGGGGCAGAGAAGCGGGGTCTTCTGCGAGAACGAGCTTGACTGCGGAGGAACTCTCCAGTTTCTTGCGCGTCCTCTTGACGGCGCTTCTCTTCTTGTAGGAATACGAATTCAAGAGCTCGTCCAAGCTTGAGGGCAGTCTCAAGTAAGGACACACATTGAAATTTCTCTGCCACACGAACACGTTCCCGCCGGAAAGGAGCTTCTTGAGCAAAGGCAAGACCGGGGAGTTTGCGTCTACATCTGAGAGATATAGAACGTCCCAGCTTTCCTTGTTTCTCATCAAGGCCTCGACTATTTCCGTCACTATCTCTTCATAATCCTGCTCGGCCACAATGAAATCCAAATATTCCGGCGAAACCGGTGAACCGTACCCGATGAACTCAAGTAGTCTTACCGGAAAAAGACCGAGCGTCTTTCGTGAGCTTATCTTCAAGGGGGCAAGACCGACCAGTTTCCCGCCGGCATCCCTGACCGCGACTACAAAAAGAACGGAGTTCGTCCCAAAAAATTCCCACCAGGTCGAAACCCATTCCCAGGTCAGAAAGATGTTTGCGTTGCTCCGGGACAGGAGCTGATTCCACTCTGCCCTGTAAGCTCCAAGCTCGTCAAAATTGGAAATGATGTCGGCGTGGAACATGCGATTGCCTCAAGAATCCCTTACGCGTCGATCCATGGTCTGACTTTCCGGGGGGTACTATAACAGAGGAAGCCAAAAGCGAACAGAGGAAGATGCGTCACTCAGCATGGCGGCGCCGGCTTGGGGACGTCGGCTTGCGGACATCGGTCTGATGATCGGAGGTGAATCGCTATCTCAGATCAAGAATCCGGGTGACGCCGGAGAGATCTGTCTTATCTGAGGACCACCAGTTTGACCGCCCGGGACGTCCGGTCCGTCTCGAGGCGGCAAAGGTATATCCCGCCCGCGACCTGGGAACCGCGCCTGTCTCGCCCGTCCCAACGCACTTCGTACAAGCCGGCTGGAAGTACCTTGTCCACCAATCGCTTGACGAGACGTCCGCTCACATCACAAATAAAGAGATGTGCCGGACCCTCGTTTGCCGCAACGGAAAACTTGATGGTCGTGAGCGGATTGAAGGGATTGGGATAGGCGGCGAGGAGACTTGTAGGAACCTCCGGCGGCGATTGTTCGGACACGGACGTGAGCTGTGCGTTGGTGAGGGCGACATCGTCGATGTACCAGCCTCTGTACGTCTCGGCGACGTCGGTCCCGAATCTGAATCTCACTCTCGCCGGACCCGGGTAGCCGGAGAGGATGAACCGCTCGTATTTCCAGACGCCCGAGATGCCCGAGAAACACGGAGTCCCGGCCGGGAAAGGACTGTAGCATTCTGGGCACGCCTTCATTGTGTAGGGATAGCCGCCGGACGGAGTGATGATTTGCCACGGCCCTCCGGCCACCGAGATTTCGACCACGCCGCCGTCCCAGGCGACAGAGGCGTTGTAGTATTCGGCTTCCATCCAGTGCCAAAAGGTGAGCTCGGTGCCTTCGGTGACATAGAACGGAGTGGTGTAGAGCGCGGCGTCCATCAGATTGGCGTAGTTGTCGAGAACCGTGCTGCCGCACTTCCAGCAGCTTGCATCGCCGGTCGTGTGGTTCTTCTCAGTACTCAGATGCCACTGGTCTTCATACCCATCCTTAACGGCCGAGTGACCCCAGTCGTAGAAACCCACGGTGTCTCCCACGCCCACGAAGAACCTTCTGGAGACGGAATAGTCGGGCGAGCCGGAAATATTCATGTCAAGAATGATGCCGTGGGGAATGGGACAGGTTGACGAGAGAGAAAGCTCGAACGGTACCTCGGGAGATCTGATTTCATTCGCAGGAATCGCTCCGTACGCGCTTGTGTCCGAGATCAGAGTCACAAAAACATCAGACGTATGAAGTCCGGCTCGCACATCTTCCGCGTCGATACCGTAGTTGTTGAGTTCGACAGAGAGGTCTATCGTCTCGCCCGGATCGAGTATTCCGTCGCCGTTTCCCGAGCCGAGTGCGAGAGTATCATGCACCGCTTTGCCGCTGATCTTGATTGCGGGCAACGTCTCTACCGTCACCCCCATCTGAACCACACCGCCGGCGAGAGTGATGCCGTCCATGGCAACCTGCGTGTCGTTGTCGGAATAGTCCCTGCTGTTCGGAGTAGAAGAATAGTCGAAGACATGGTTGGGGTTATTCGCCCCGCCGGAGCCCGGGAAGGGATCCCCCGTGTCGCCGGAATTCGTGTTGTTTTCGAGATCGCACTCGCCGTCAGCCTGTTCGACGGCCACGATGCAGTGCAGGACACACGCTCCGCAGCATTGGCTGTTATTGCCGAGGGCTTCTTCGTCCACGTGATAGACGACGAGTCCGGAACCCAAAAGGTAGGAGTCGAAGAGAGTCTGCTGCCGGTTCTCGACCATGAAATACTCCCTCGAGTAGACGCCGTTCGTCCAGACGACGTAGGAGGTCGGCGACGTCTCGGCGTTCGGAAGAGAGACCGCCGCCACGTTCGTCGTGCACACCTGTGGCGTCACAAAACCCAGCTTGCTCTTCGACCACGCGTCAAAGTGTGTGGGCGTAAGCCCGCCGTTTCCCCACGAACCACCGGCCATGACGGACCAGTATCCTAACCCTCGTGCGTCGTAGCCGCTGTCGTAGAGGTCCGGCAGACCGAGCACGTGGCCGAACTCGTGACTAAACACTCCTATCTTGCCGTTGTCGGGCTCCATCGAGTAGGTGGAAACCTTCACCCCATCCACCGTGATCGGGCTCTTGGTGGACCACTGGTGCGAATGGATGTGGTTGGGATTGAGAGTTTCTTCGTATCCCTTCCCGGCGTGTACGACAAAAACTGCGTCCACGTAGCCGTCGTCGTCGCCGGAATTCGGGACGCCGTCGGGCCCGTCGTTGTCAAACTGGGAGAAATCCACGTAAGCGTCTGCGGCCAGCACGGCGTCTTCCGCGAGCTTCCGCGCGTTATTGGGATACGCTCCGAGTAATCCGCGCTGCCCGTCAACGTAGTAGGCGTAAGTCTGTGGCATCCGAAGCCATTGCGTGACCGCCCCTCCGACGGCAAACTGCCCGTAGGAGTTCTCGATGTAGTAGTCTCTCATGCTGCGCGTGGGATAACTGTCTTCACTAAAGAGCATCTCGCTGTAGTGTGACGGGGGGTAGGTGGCGGTACTGGCCGTGTTATCTGAGAAATCAACCAGTATTACGATCGCGTTTCTTTCCACCGTCAGCGTGGCCGAAGTGCCCAGGAGTCGCTCGGGCGACGGAGACGCCTGGATAAGAGGTCGGACTGCGGGCGGGTGGTTCACGCCTCTGTCATAGGCTTCCCTCGCAATTCGGCCTTCTTCCTCAAGCCGTCCCTCGGCCTTGAGTCTATCCACGAGGTCGGGTCTTAAGGGCATCGACAAGCATGAAGGGGCGAAAAACGCAGAAAGCGGGACGCACAGAAACGAGGTATACAAACAGAAGATGGACAGGATGAGTTTCCGCCGGCTCATCACTCCTCCGTCCGAGGACGAACGCACGGTTGGTGGCTTCCAGTCTGGTGGCACAATACCGAATAAACAATCAGCACGCTCGCAGAGACAGCCGCGGCAACAGTTACCGCGACGCTCATCCTTGCTATCATACCGCAAGTTGCGGCCTCTGTCAACCGAAAGAAACGGCGTAACCTATCGGTCGAAGTGACTAAGAGTGCTTTTGGGGCTGGCTTCCTGCCACCCTCATAACATCTGTCTGGACATGGGCGGGACTCTTGAAGTACATTCAGCAAGGACATGGCTGGTTTGTGGTCCGGTATGGGAAGTGTGCTTTATCAGGAAGAGCGACATCGAACTAGCGAGAAACGGTGAGCAAGATAAAAGGCTTCATTAGAAGCTCTTTGTTGAAGATTGACTTCAGTGGATTGGTCCAACGAGTCAGAGGCCCCGGCATCGTCATTCTCAGGTATCATTCCGTTAGAACCGATCCCGAGGCCTGTCGAAACACCATCGGCCTGGGCATCATTCATCCTGCCCACGTGTTTGAGCAACAAATGCAGTTTCTATCGCGGAACTACGAGATCTTGAACATGGAGGATGTGTTCCGCTTCGTTACGGGCGACAGGTCCGTAGACAGGAAATCCGTTGTCGTGTCGTTTGACGACGGCTTTGACGATAACCATAACGTGGCGGCTGCAATCATGGCGAAACACGGAATCAGGGGGACATTCTACGTGACGGTCGATAATGTCGACCGCAGAAAGCCGCTCTGGTTCGTCAGGCTTCGCACGGCATTCTACGGAACCGCTTCTCCAGCGTGGACGTGCTTCACTACCCGAAAGGAGTTCCCTCTCGACAATGAAGCCGACAGGAACAGGGCCTTTGTTCATGCCTGCCGCCTCTGCGCCCCTCTTTCGGGATCGGAAAAAGAGGCCTTTCTGGTGAGAGTGGAGGGAGACATCGGAACAACGAACCGACAAGACGAATGCTTCATGCTCGAATGGGATCACGTACGCTCCTTATCCTCGGCGGGTCACACAATCGGATCTCACACAATGACCCATCCGAATATGGCATACGTCGAAAACGCGGATACGCTGAAGTTTGAGCTTCAGTCTTCAAAGAATCGACTTGAGGCCATACTTCAGAAACCGGTTCAGGATTTTTCTTATCCGTCGCCAATCTTGGAGCCCCATTGGAACGAGAGAACAGCAAAAGCCGTCCGAGAGGCCGGCTACAAGACGGCAGTCACATGCGTTCCGGGGGTGGTTCGGGAAGGAAGCGATCCCTTGTGTTTGAGAAGAATATCGGTGCCTTTCGACTTGAGCGAATTCGCATGGAAGATAGAGGGCAGTCTTGCTGGATTCAGGATCTGACATACGGAAACCATGAATAACGACTATAGGCTCGAATACTATTCAACAGATTCAGACGTATCCCTCCGGGAGTTTTGGCAACGCTCGTGGATGCCCCCACCCGTCGAGAAAAGTGCAACTTGGTTCCCTTGGATCGTGCGCGAGAATCCTAACACACCTGAGGGTTATGCCCCGCTATTGCTGGCGAAACAAGGGGAGAGGACCGTGGGCCAACTTGTACTGATGCCTACCCTGCTATTCCATCGGGGTAGGACTTACAGCGCCTGCTGGGGGAGAGATATGTATGTCGAAAAGGAGCACCGGCGAAACAAGATCGCCAGTCGTCTTTACGACAGGTGGGTTGACGACTTTGAGGTCGCCCTGGCCTCCGGACAATCGCCGGAGGCGCGAGAGCTCCAGAACAAGTACGGCTGGACCGTTATCAGTCTAATCCATCAGTATGAGAAGCTCTTTTTCAGGCCTCGGTATCTGGCCGATTCCCTGAAGAACGGAATATATATCGCCGGGAAACGGCTTCTCGCAATGATGTTCTCGGAGGCCTATCGCCTCAGACCATCTGCGACTCCTGACGTAGAGGTTAAGGTCGGACGAACGTTCGACCCTCGCGTTGACCAACTTTGGTCGGCATGCAGGGAGCAATATTCCAACATCTGCATGAGAGATCATGCAACGTTGCGTTGGCGCTTTGAGAGGCATCCGTACGCGAACTACTTCGTGTTCGAGGCGTTCGATAAACGCGGCACGTACGGAGGGTATTGCGTAGGAAGGATCGAGGACGACACTGCCTTCCTGATCGATTTCCTGACGGAAAGGGAGGGAATGGGCCGCCAAATGCGGAGGGCTTTGATTCACGCCGCGGAATCACATTTCAGGAGCCTTGGAGTCGTACGCGTGGTTTGCCGTTGCCTCTCCCCGGACTTCGAAGCCAGTCTACGTGAGGCGGGGTACCTGCCGACGCTGTACACCGGTGCCATGGCGATAAAGAGTCGGCTTGAAAACTTCCCAAGAGATGAATGGTACGTGACCGCGGCGGACTCGGATCTCGATCGTTAGCGGGCCGGGCAGAGCGCGGGAATCCAGTAGGATGTTTCTGACAATGCAAACCGAGAAATTTGAGGCAGACTTCTTCTCAATAATCGTAAGGAACGTTGTTGCTCCCTTGTGGGCGATGAAGGAACGCACCCCCTATCTCAAACACCTTAAGTATCTGGAAGAATCGCAGTTCCGTCCCCTGAATGAAGTAAGAGAGGATCAATGGAGAAGGTTCAAGAGGCTTCTCAGGCATGCGTACGACAACACAGAGTACTACTTTGAAAAGATGGAGAGCGTGGGCGCTACTCCGGATGACATCAGATCGTGGGACGACCTGCACAGGCTGCCTTTTCTCACAAAAGACAATATTAGGGCAGACAAGAACAGAATGGTCGCGAAGAACATCTCCAGAAGTAAGCTCGTATCGAAAAAGACCTCGGGTTCCACCGGTGTTTCTCTTGAGCTTTTTTGGGACGAAGACAGCCGCCAGTGGAAGAGGGCATGTACCATACGACACGATAGGTGGACGGGTTGGAACCTGGGGGAAAAGGTCGGAGCGATCTGGGGAAATCCAGGCCACCTGAGAAGCTGGCGCGGACGCCTGAGAAACCTTCTCCTGGAGAGGTATTCCTACCTGGACACCCTGGAAATGGATGAAGAGGACATAGCGGATTTCTGCCACCGGATAAAGAAAGGCAGGCCCACTCTCCTCTTCGGGCACGCTCATTCGCTGTATCTGGTCGCCAGATTCCTCAATTCGAAAGGCCCGGCAGACATCAGACCCAAGGGAGTGATTAGTACTGCCATGGTCCTTCACGATCACGAACGCAGGGAAATAGAAAAAGCTTTCGGTTGCAGCGTGACCAACCGATACGGGTGTGAAGAGGTCAGCCTCATAGCTTCCGAATGTGAACAACACGATGGACTCCACACAAATGTGGACACACTGATTGTGGAGATCGTCCAACAGGGCAAAGCCGTTCTTCCCGGTCAGCCTGGCGTCATAGTAGTCACGGACCTGACGAACTACGGCATGCCGTTCATAAGATATGCAATCGGTGACGTGGGTGTCGCTTCGGACAGGGCGTGCAGGTGCGGGCGCACACTTCCGCTCATGGAATCCCTCCAGGGGCGCGTCGCCGACTACGTCACCACGCCGGAGGGGAAATTTGTGTCCGGCATATCGCTCACGGAGAACTTCGCGATGTTGCTCAGTGGGATAAAGCAGTTTCAGATCGTGCAGGAGCGGATAGATCATCTGGTCCTGAGGATCGTCAGGGCCCAGGATTTCACCGAGGTCACCGAACACGAGATCGCGCGCCTGGTGAAAGAGCGTTTCGGCGAGAAGATGGGGTACTCCATCCAGTACGTCGAGAGCATTCCCTCGGAGAGATCGGGCAAATATCGTTTCTGCATCTCGAAGATAGAGAATCCCTTTTTCACGGTCGGTGGTGCCTGAGGAGGTCTTTCTTCAAGTTGCAGGTTGCATCGCAGTACTGGATCTCGCATCGGCCGTAACACGATTCCTCGGCAGGAAGGCGTGTAACCCCAGGTGGCGTCACGAGAACGCCCAGGGTCATTCTGGCGTGGAATTTGCTAGTAAAACGTGGTAATATAGGCACTAGCCTTCATTGGTGTCGTTTTTTCAGTGGGGACTCAAGCCAATCCGAAATGAAAACGAAGACGTGTGTTTCTGATCCAAATCGATCCGACGAAACGCTGCGCCGGCTCGCCCAATTGAGAGAAACGGTTTCTCGCTGCGATTGCGAGTCCTGCCGCAAGCCACGTCGGACGAGGAAGGCCTTCTTCCGTTCCTCGTTGGTGTTCGCCCTATTGCTTCTGACAACGGCAGGCGGAAGTCTGGCCGCGACCGACCCGGTTCCTTCCACCTATTATCAAAATCTTGTCGAGCTCTTTAACCGTAAGTCCATGAGCGTATCGAAACCGAGTGCACTTCTCGTTGAAAGCAACAACTGGCAAAGCGAGAGGGTCATTTTCCGTGACGTGACGTATGGCACAGAGATGTGGAAACTGACAAACGACCCCGACTTCAGCAGACACAATAACGGCATAAACAAGACTCCGTGGAACTGCGACGGATCCCGTATTGCCTTCGTGTCGCCGCGCCGCGCGCCGGGCGAGCTATACGACGGAGACCCGGATTGGTACATTATGAACGGTGATGGCAGCGGATTTCGCCGTCTCCTGCCTTACGGGGTTACCAATGCCTCGTACATTCCTCCATACACAAGAATTGCGGCCTGGGACAGGGTGAATGCATCTTTTATATACTTCGGGTACTTTGACGGTCTCTACAAGGTGAATTTGGCATCGGGGGACCTGATGACACTCGAAGAGAGCTTTCCAGAGACGACCAGAAGAAAAGAAATAGACACCTATCTCTCGGAAAACAACAGGGTGATGGTGATTGACCGCAACCAATACATCCGGGATGGTTCATTTTATCCTAACGTATACATGGTAGACCTCAACAAGGCAAAAGGAGCACCGGGTAGACTTGTCTCCTACAACTTGCACTTCAACCTCACGGGTATCACGGGCCACTCCGTTTCAAACGAATGCTGCTACCATGATGACGGCACGACGTTTATGAGAACGGCTGACGATAGCTGGCAACTCACGTACGAAGCTCCCGAGGGTGGCGAAGCCCTGATGTTCGAGATTCCTTACAGTGGAAATAGAGATAGTATTACAGTCATGATGAGTCGACCTGATCCTGCTCTACCTTATTACTCTCACCCTGCTTGGGGAATGAACAATGAAGTGGTCTATTATGATTCAGACGGGGACAATGACTATGGTTTAATACTTAGAAATAACAGGACTAAGACCTTTCTACGACAATTGGTAGCCATGCCTTATGCTGGTGGAGGTCATACCGCTTGGGATGGCTACGATTCAACCTGGGTATTTACAGCCCCTACTATTGGATATACTTGGGGAGGTACGATTGTTAAAGCTAGAACTGATATGACATATGCTGCCCCAATTGCAAATACCTATTCATTTATAAATGGGGGTGCTGGAGATTACTCAGCAAATCCTAGACCTGCCCAGAGTCCTGATGCGACAAAGGCGTTTTTCACGTCAAGCATGCTTCAGACCTCCGACGACAGAGTTGACATGTATGTTGCCGTGTCGAGACACCCCTACCCTCCTGCGAACGTCAGAGCATTGTCTCTATCGCAGAATCAGGTCACACTGGCCTGGAACCGTCCGCAAGTCGCCCGAGAGATCAAGGGGTTTCACGTATATCGCTCCGTTGATTCAGACAACAACTTCCTCGAAATCTCCCCGGCCGTGATAACTGATCAGGAATACGTGGATAACACTGTTTCTGCCGGACATTCGTACTACTATGCCGTGACTTCTGAGGAAAACTCGGGATTGGAATCCGATTATCTTTCCAATGTGCTGATGGTGACCGTCTCGAGTGGCTCGGCTACCTGGAACAACTACCGTGCAGAAGGTCTGACTGGATGGGACACCACGCATCCCGGAAAGGCAAACAGTCTGTCTGTCTCGCAGGTTTCTGCCGGCGTATATCAACTGACTTGGCAGGGTCCCACTGATAAGGACGTCCGTTACTACAACATCTACTATTCGGTGGCAGGAGCCCCGGCATGCACTCCACAAAGATTGATCGCATCACCTGGCGCCGCGGCGACCAAGTTCGTAGACTGGCAAGCCAATTCCAGTTACTCTCCTTATTACGCTGTGACGGCAATGGACAGGGCGGGAAACGAATCGCTCCCGACCTACTTTCCTTCCTCAGGTTCCGACACAACCCCACCGGCCCCGGTCGGGGATCTTCGCTAGCGCCTTCGTACACCCTATTTCGCAAGACTCCAATCTTCACTCAGCGAGCAAACGATTGAGTTGCGTGCCTCCAGCGCACCTGTTAGTCTCCCGAAGAGTTATGATATGCGAACATGGACTAACGTAGCATCCAACTGGGCCTTCTATATTCTGAATATTGGAGTCGCATTCTATCTGTCCCCTTTCATGGTGCGCATGCTCGGCGACTCTCAATTCGGAGCCTGGAATATTCTCGTATCGCTTACAGGATACATGGGTCTGGTGGACCTCGGCGTCAGGTCGGCCGTGGTCAAGTATGCTGCAGAATATTGGACAAAGAAGGATTATGCAAGGCTGACCTCACAATTCTATTCTTCGTTTCTTTCTCTTGTTATTGGCGGCTCTGCTCTACTGATAGTTGCTTTGGCTGTCCGCGATCATCTTGCTCTATGGTTGCACATAGGTGGTTCTCTCGGGGAACCATTTGCTGCTTCCATCCTCCCGAGCGCGTTGGCTGTGATTTTTTCCATAGGCAGCGGGCTAATAAGTGGCTACATGTACGGCGTCGGTCGGTATGACATTTCCAATCTGGCCGGTACGATCACGCTTGTTCTTAGAACCACGGGAATTGTACTTGTTCTTTCACGCGGAGGCGGCCTTCCGGAGCTTGCCTGGGTGGTGGCTATCACAGCGATCTTGAGTTGTCCCGTGTCGTTTCTAATGCTTCGCCCCCTCATCCCATCTCTCAGGTTTTCAACCGCTTCTTTCAGTCTGGAAAGCTGGTTGGAGGTTGTTCGTTATGGTCTCTTCGCGTTCCTGGCCCAAATAGCGGCAAGAGTCTCGCAAGAGACCGGCAACATCATAGTGGGGGTTGGAGTCTCCACCACGGCTACCGCTTACTACGCCATAGGCTTGAGCCTCGCTGGGTATCTGAGAGCCTTCACTTCTTCGGCCGCAGTCGTAGCCATCCCGCTTACCAGTGGAATGGCTGCGCTCAAAGACATGGCAGGAACGCGGCGAGTCACAATTTTGGGGACAAGATTTGCAGTAGGTTTTGCATTGTGTGGGTTTGTCAGCTTCTTCTTCTTGGGGCGCGACTTCCTCCTGATCTGGTTGGGAGAGCGGTTTGCAGCCAACACGTGGCCCACCGGTCTTGTGTTGCTCCTCGCACTTGTATTCCTCTCAGCTCAGCAGTTCTCGTACGCAATGCTTTTTGGCCGGGGCAAAGCAAAGCTCCCTGCCTTCGCGATGGTGGCCTCTGCCATTGCAAACGTCTTGTTAGGCGTTTTCCTTGTTCACAGGGTGGGCGCAATAGGGGTCGCGCTTGGCAGTTTGATTCCTGCGGCTGTAATAGAATTTGGGTTTATCTCATGCTACTTTGCTCCTAAGGAACTGGGAACTACGCGGCTCTCTTACCTCAAACAGACATGGGTCGGGCCGCTCATTTGCGTTTTCCCATGTGTGTTGAGCGGCCTATTGGCACGAAGCCTTGTCGAAGTCTCCGATTTCCCGAGATTGATACAAGCGGGACTATTCTTGCTGGGCGGCTACTTCATTCCCGCATGGTGGATATGTCTGGAAAAGGAAGAGCGAACCTCAATCGGCACCAAGGTGACAACCCAGCTCAGGCGCGTGGCAACGATCGTCTCAAGATAGGACATCTCGGACCTCTGTTGCAAAACCACCCCCGCCGGCGTGCAGAAGGCATCGGAAGAACCCTCGCGAAAGCGGCGCTCACTCGCTACGCAGGGAGCGACGCTTCAACGACCTGGCATACGAGGAGTTACGCCGACCAGCTCAGCACGCTCCGTGGCACAGTTCCTGCTCCCCAAAGGACTTGGCTATCGGCTCTTTCATAGGCTACGTTTCCTTGAAAAGAGCAAACCAGTCGAAAGACTGGGACGCAGAGCACCGGGGCTGTGAAGAGGCGAAGTCGTCGCCCCTTCTGTTCGCCGAGCCGCCAAGGGAACTTTACACAAGTTCTTCTGGCGGCTTTTTTCTTTGGCTCGCCGGGAGGAGGATGACGCGATGAACTTTTCCACTAGAGTACTAATGGGATTGACGACTCTCTTGGTGCTTGCAGCTTCAACGGTAATGTGCGCCGTGGGCGAAGCAGCGGACTGGAATGCCATCACGCTGACGTGGACGGCCCCCGGCGACGACGGGTCGACGGGTCTGGCCTCGCAATACGACATCCGGTACTCCGTGTCAAGCATCAGCGGCACTGACACCACAACGTGGTGGAGCCAGGCGACGCAATGTACCGGTGAACCCACTCCCCATACCGCAGGCACCACCGAGACCTTCATGATCACAGGATTACAGGCGTCCAAGACCTATTACTTGATGGTCAAGACTGCAGACGAGGTGCCCAACTGGTCTGGGTTCTCTAACGTGGCGGTGCGTGCCACTACCGCAGCGCCCGATACCATCGCTCCGGCCGCGGTGAGAAACCTTGCCCGCCTGGAGCAGAATTTTGGACGGTACGAAGATTTTTTGCTTGTGCTCGCGGACGCATGTGCTAGTGTGGCTCCCGAGACGCAAGGGAGGGTCAGTTTAGCTCAGGAAGAGACTGAAGTCCTGAGCGGCTGGCCTATTCTGTTAGAAGAGCCTGCGAGAGACTACAAAACATTCGGCGGAGTCGTGTAATGCGTGCCTTGAGAGGTAGACGTCTTCTCATAGCATTGGTGCTGGCAGTGTCTCCGATCTTGTCGGCGACGAGCGCAACGTTTTGCCATGCGGCCTGGCCCACTCTCGCCTCCGTCAGCGCGACGAGCGCGACGTTCAAGTGGACTGCTCCAGGTGATGACGGAACCGTAGGAAGGGCAAGCCAGTACGATCTGCGTTTCTCGAGAAACCAGATTCAAGGCACGGATTCGCTGGGCTGGTGGATCGCGCCTACCACAGCGACATGTGCGGGTCTCCCGGTGCCCGGCGAACCAGGAAACACGGACAGCTTCGTCGTGGCCGGCCTCGCGCCGGGTAACACCTACTATTTCATTTTGAGAACCGCCGACGAAGTGCCGAACTGGTCCTTTTTCTCAAACATAGCAGTCGTAACGACTGCCGCCTCGCCGGACACAAACACGCCGGGTGACGAGACTCCCCCACCTCCAGTCGCTGGACTTACGGCCACGACAGTGGCGGGCGGCATCATGCTTACCTGGAGCCAGTCTTCTGCCGCCGACGTTGAAGGCTATTTGATCTACCGCAGTTATTCCCAGTACGAATACGAAGCGATAACTGCGGAATTAGTGTACGCGACTACTTATCTAGACAAGGACGTCATTGCGGGCCTGAGCTACAGCTACAGCGTGACGGCCGTTGACAATTCCGGCAACGAAAGCGCCCTCGCGGAGGCAACCTCCGCAACTGCTCCGTCTGTTCCGCCCGTTGCGACCAGGCTTTTGGCTCCATTCCCAGATCCGTGTCTGAGCGAGGTCGTATTGAGATACGAGATCGCCGATGACGAGATCCTGGGGACGATTAGGATTTTTGACATACATGGGAGACTTGTGCGTGGTCTAAGTGAAGGCAGGATGGAACCGGGTCAGTACGCGGTGATCTGGGACTTGAAGACCGACAACGGAGAGAGGGTGGCTCCCGGCATATACTTCTGCGTACTTGGCTCGAGGGAACTGAGCAGCGCAAGGAAAATCGCCGTATTGAAGTAGAGCTCCGAAGGCGATCCTGCCCGTCTTAGAGATCACCGCTCGCTGGAACTACGAACCCGCGATTATTACCACGCTAGCCGCGGCTGACAAGAGGGTGGCCAATCCTGCAAAGCTAAACACGGTCCCGAGGACACTTCTCTTTCTGGGGACCGTGATGGTGTCACCTGACCTGAGGTCCGGATTGCCCGAAGTCAAACCTTCCTTGAGGAATTTTTCCAGGTTTACCTTGAACACGGTGGATGCCGTGGCCGCCCTGCGCACGATCGTCACCTTTTTCAGGTCGGCCGTCTCTGTGGGGCCGCCTGAAGCCACAACGGCGCCCACAAGATCCCTCACCATGGCGACATCGTAGGTGCCAGACATTTTTACCTCGCCCAAGATATAGATTACGTAACCTTCGGGAGAGGCGGTGGTCCTGCTTGGGACCCTGATCGTATCGCCCGGCTGCAGTTTCACTTGCTCCCTTGCGTCGCCGCTCAGCATTCTCCTGACATCAACCGTGATCGTCTCACCCGTGCCGGCACGAATAATCTGCACTGCGTTGAGAAGGGCGCCCGCAGTTGGTCCGCCGGCCTCGCTAAGAACGTCCCAGATCGAAGGAATGGCGGAGAAAGTATACTTGCCGGGTTTGGCAACCTCCCCTATCACAAATATCTTGCGACTGTTGTACGCGACAACAGTCACGACGGTTTCGTTCACACGGAAGACCGCCAGCCTTCTGCTCAGATCCTTAGAAAGCTGGGAAGGAGTGAGACCTGCCGCCTTCACGTCTCCCAACAAGGAAAAAGCTATCGTCCCTTCGGGGGTCACGATAAAGGTCCCGGACAAATCGGGGCGCTCGCGTGTCACGACCGAAAGAACGTCGCTTGGGCCGATCACATATTCCGGTTCGTCTGCCGCCTCACAAAAGCTCGGCGCGAAAATTCCGACAGTCTTGGTGAAGCACGGAAGCACCGGGGCCACGGCTTGCATGAATGGAAGCGACAACATCCAGAAGACCAGGCTCGCAGAGAGGATGATCGGAAATCTTCTCATGGGTCTTTCTCCCCCGCCTACCCGCCTACGGAAACACTCAATCTCAGAAGGGCGCGTGCGCGCGACAAAATCCAGAGATGCGCAAGCAGGTCAACGGGCGGCATTCTAGCATCGCCCCCCCACCCTGTCAAACACATAAAAGGGGCAACGACACGGGGACGAAGGCGTCACTCGTTGGCAAAGGTGATCGCCTTGCCGAGCGAGAGACAAAACAACGAGGTAAACATCTTGACGTCTGGCGAATAATATTGTGGAATAGATTCGGCATGAGATGGATGCCACCGTGCTGTGAACGTGAACGCCAATCCCTTCGGTCTAGAAGCAACCGATTCTCTGGAGTGCTCGATCTAGCGGACATCATGCCTGCGAATTTACCTCCTCAGTATCATGAAGTTGAGAGAAAATTCAGAGAGGCCAAGGAGCCGGCTGAAAAGCTGGCCTTCTTGCGCGAGATGTTTGCCGTCTTGCCGAAGCACAAGGGTACCGACAAGCTTCAGGCCGATCTCAAGAGAAGAATCTCCAAGTTACAGGACAGCCTCCAGAAATCTCACAAGGTAGGAAGAAGACCGTACGCTTTCTCCGTCGAACGAGAAGGGGCCGCACAAATTGTGCTTCTCGGCGTTCCCAACTCCGGCAAGTCTAGTATTTTGAGGGCATTAACGCATGCCGAGCCCGAGGTCGCCGCGTATCCGTTCACCACAAGAAAACCCACGCCCGGTATGATGCCGTTCGAGGACATTCAGATACAACTCGTCGACATGCCGCCGATCGTCGAGGAAGGAGTTGAACACTGGTTTCCTCAACTGGTGCGAAGTGCGGACGCGGCCCTCATAGTGGCGGACGTGACTTCCCCAACGTTGTTCGAGGATATCGAACTGATTCATAGCGAAATGGGGCGATACGGCATTTCGCTGGTAGGCAGACTGCCGGGGAAATCGCAGGAGAGTGCGTCCGCGGAGCGTGCGTCGGAGCATGCGCCTACGACCGTGGATGCGCCGCCGGAGGCTCGCTCTGCGTCTTCACAGGAGCCCACGGGGGAGGTCGCGGCGAGCGAAGCCAAGGCCGTTAGGAAGGCGCTCGTGGTCGCCAACAAAGTAGATGTGACGGTGCAATCTGAGACTCTGACGCTAGTTAAGGAGTACCTGGGACAGAGCATGAAAGTAGTCCCGTTCTCTGCTCTCACTGGAGAGGGCACCGGCACCCTTGGCTCGCAGGTTTTTGAGATGTTGGCCCTTGTAAGGGTATACACAAAGGTGCCCGGCAAGAAGCCTGACTTGAACAGGCCATTTGTGTTGCCGGGTGGAAGCACCATACTTGACGTGGCCAGGCTGGTCCACAAGGATTTCGCTGCGAATCTGAGATTTGCCAAGACATGGGGTGCGGGGGTCTTCGACGGCCAGTTCGTCGAGAGAGACCACGTCGTGAGCGATAAAGACGTGGTAGAACTGCACTTGTGAGGATTGCCAAATAGCTTGACAGTTGGCCTTCGGAGGAGTATAATATCAGAGTGTTCCATCCCGTTTTGTGGTCAGCCGTCGGATTTTCCTATCCTCTCGGCTAGGGGTTTGTGGGGGTGCTCTTGCCTCCAACGCTGAAAGGAGCGTGCCTATGAGAGCGTGTGCGAACGTGTTCTGTGTTGTCCTCTCTGTCTTTCTTGGGATTCTTCTTCTGCCGACCCTCGTCGCTGCCAGCCCATCGGTGGTCAATGCGACGGCAGCGCTTAATTATGTTGGGGGTGAGCCCGGCAACCAGACGTATCGTTTGGACTACACAGTCGAGAATGTTGACGTACAACCGTCTCTCTCAGGCTTTGTTGTCTTCTTCGACAGCGACGGTCTCAATCGCTCGGACTTCGTCTCTTACGAAGCCCCTGCCGGCTGGGAAGACGTGTTTGTTACACCCGAGGCACCGGACGGCTCATGGAACCTGGAGTGGGACGAGCTTTACGGAACTAATCGGATTCTTCCCGGAGGGACCCTGGGCGGCTTCTCGATAACATTCACCTGGAACGATCCCAACTCTCTGCCCAGCGTCCAGTTCTTCGAGGCCTGGAACGGCGACGCCCACGAGGGCTACACGGTCGTTGTACCTGGTTCAAGCCTCCTGGGCGGCATCGAAGGCACGATTGTAACGGTCTGCGGGGGCACGTGCGGCGGTGGTCAAACAACGGCGCCCGCGGCCGGTGTGACTGTTGACCTCTTCACAACTGACAACGTGCTGCTTGAAGGCATCCCAACAGACGTGAACGGTCACTATTCCTTCATAGGATTGGCAATCGGCGATTACAACATAACGGTTGTTACTCCGGCCGGCTTTGTGGCCGATCAAGAGACCAAGACGACTTCTGTTTCCATGGGGCAGCCCACCGTCGTTGACTTCCAGCTTAGTTGTCTGCAGATCAAACCCGACGCCCGAAGCCACGGTTACTGGAAGCACCAGCTCAACTCCTTCTCGTGCGGCAAGTGCGGGAAGTGCGGCAGGGATAAGACCCCCGAGAGCCGTCTCGATTACTTGTGTCACAAGTGCGGGAAGTGCGGCAACTGCGGCAAAGGTGAGGCCTACCAGACCTTTGACAATTACTTGTGTAGCCAGTGCAGCAGGTGCGGGAGGTGCGGCAAGGGTAAGGAACACGAGACCCTTGACGATATGCTCTACTACATCGAAGAGATCGACGCTCACTTCAACAGGAACCTGCTAAATCCAGTGAAGATGATCTTGATCGACCCAGAAACTGGAGAAGCTGATCAGCTGAAAGTGCTGGACAAGCTACTTACGGTGAACAGATACAGCACGATGCGTGATAAGGCCAAGATGCAGGCGCTTGCCCTGTTGCTCAACGTTGTTTCGCTCAAGATCTCTCAGGCTCAAGTCATCAGTGCCGACGGTGCCAACGTAAGTCAGGCAGTTACGTATGTGAATGAGCTCATCATGGACATGGTAACGTCAAATGATGAGAGAGCGAAGGACATTGCCGAGTACATCAACAACGGCAGGAGGGTGCCGTCTGGCTGGATCCCGACCAGTACGCCTGTCATCTACTACGAGCGTGACCGGTACGGATCGATAGACTATCTGGGCAAGGGATTCCCGAACCCATTCTCCAGCACCGCGAGCATTTCCTTCGGTCTCAAGGGTGACGGTGCGGTTCCTGTTGACCTCAAGGTGTTCGACGTGACTGGTAGAGTGGTTAAGACTCTCGTGAGCGATGCTCTCCAGCCTGGCCAGCACTCGGTGTCCTGGAACGGAATGAGTGAAGAAGGTGCAAAGGTAAGCTCAGGCATCTACTTCTACGAACTTAAGACGCCGACGGGTGTCGCGACAGGGAAATTGGTTTACAGGAGGTAGTATGGTGGAGGGGGCGGCATTACGACTGCCCCCTCCAATCTTGCTCGTGTTCAACGTTGGTCCGTTCTTGGTTCAGGGTCCCCACCGGGAGAGGGGTTGATACTATGACCAAAATGCTACCGTTTCTTCTGACTGTGCTATTGGTAGGGTTTCTTCTGGTTCCTCTATCAGCTGATGCCTTACCTGAGACAGACGTTCAGTACAAGCTGTACCATCAGGGGGACTCTGGTTGGGTGAGGCATAACCCGGGCGATCCGTTCCCGTCTGGGGGAAACGTGTGGAAGTACGAGTACTCGGCGGCGAACTACCAGTTTGCGTACGGTGTTGAGCAGTTCATCATTTTCTTTAACTCTAACAACGTTCTCAGGTCAACATATTCATCTGCGCAGGCGCCGACGGGCTGGGCGGCGATCACATACTTTCAACCGATTGCGCCTAACAACAACTGGAAGGTGAGGTTTAGGCCGTCGTCGAGTTCATACTACATTGCGCTGGGCAGTTCGCTTGCTGGGTATGTTGTACAGTTCACGTGGGCCGTTTCCGATACAGTGCCTGGGTCGCAGAACTATGATTTGAAGACTAGTTCCACTTCTGACGCTGATGTGACGCACGAGGCGCCACCGGACATGACTTCTGTGGAGGCGACCACCTGGGGAAGGATAAAGGCACTTTTCTAGAGGTAAGCGACTGCTAGGCTTTGCTTCAGACAGGTATGCCTCGCCTGAAAGTGAGAGGCAGGAGCGCAAAACCACTCCTGCCTCTTCTTTGTTTCCCAAGCAGCCCCGAGCCCGCACGGCGCTGGAGCGAGTCGAGCACGGCAGCCCCGAAACCTCCGACTAGCGCAGCAACACCATCTTACGCAAGGCCGTCTTGCTCCCGGCCTCAAGCCTGCATACGTAGATTCCTGAAGCCACGGCCATTCCAGATTCGTCTTCCCCGTTCCACGTGGCGTTGTGCCTGCCTGCAGACATGCTCTCCTGCACGAGTGTTCTCACGACTTTGCCGGATATGTCGTAGATTCTCAGGGAAACCCTGGCCTGTTCGTCCAACCCGAATTCTATACGAGTCACGGGATTGAACGGATTCGGATGATTCTCCAGCAGACCAAACTTGGCGACCTCCGCAATCGGATTCACGCCCATGGGGCTACTTATGGTGAAGATGGCATCGCTGATATCTTCCGCAGTGTTCAGAGAGCCGTCGTACGCGACAATCTTCACGACACAACTGTCCGAAGGCGTGTCCGGAACCGTCCAGGCATAGACAGAATCGTTCGCCTCTCCCGTCGCAACTGTGTATGGGAAGGTCGCGCCGGCGTTGATAGAGTAGTAGATGCTCACTGAATCGACGCCGATGTTGTCCGAGGCAATCCACCTGATGGTATCCGGAGAATCTGAGTAGAAGACCTCGCCGCCGTTCGGCCTGACCACTGTTATGGACGGCGATGTTGTGTCTGGTGGAGGAGCTATGGTGAAGAGGGCATCGCTCACGTCTTCTGTCTCATTGAGGGAGCTGTCGTACGCGACCACCTTGACCACGCAACTGTCCGAAGGTGTGTCCGGAACCGTCCACGTGAAGGTGGAGTCGTTCGCCTCCCGCGTGGCAATCGTGTAGGGGAAGGAGGCTCCGCCGTCGGTAGAATAGTATATGCTGACAGAATCCACGGTCGCGTTATCACCGGCAATCCACCCGATCTGCTGCTCAGTGTCGACTTCCCATTCCTCACCGCCATTAGGAGAGGTCACGGCGATGCTCGGCGGCTGATAGTCCTGGGGCGCGAGGAGCCAGTCCACGACTCTCTTAATGACTGTCGCGCGGTTATTAGGAGCCGTACCGTTTGCAACCGCCTCGAACGGGAAAGCAAAGAACACAACCTTGTACGCCGCGGTTCCCGAGGCGGGATACCGCAAGGCGCCAGGATTGGAGGTCGAGTTTGTCAAGATCGCACCGGCATTGGGCCCGGGAGTGACGTCGTCGGAGTAGTTGTAGAAGGGATAACTCGTGGTCAAACTCAGACCGTTTGATATCGGATCGCCGGAAACACCCGTCTCGGAGGTGCTGGCGACATCCGGGATGAAATCCTGGACGTGGAGGTAGTTCTGTGCGAACGTTTCGAATCTCTCAGTCAAGTAGTCCTGCGACGAGAAGAAAAGCGTGCCACCGGCGTTCAGATAGCTCTGCAAGTTCGTCTCGTCCAGACCCGTGAGCGTGACGCTCGACTGCAAAGACGTGAACCAGATCACGATTTCTCTCTTGTTTAGCTCGGAGAGCGACGGCGAACCCTGTGTTTTCACTACCCAATTCGCGTAGGTGTAGCCGTTCGCATCCAGGGCCGCCTTGTAGTAGCTCTCGTAGGAGGACCCGCCATCATCGTCGACGAGAAGAATCGGCGCCACACCAACCTGAATTGTGACAGTCGCCGTCGTATCGTAGCTCGCCCCGATGATGGTCAGTGTGAACGTCACCACGTGGGCGGGGGGAGTGCCCGACGAGGCGGTGAAAGCGTAAGACGTATTGCTCGTGGCCTTCCCATCCAGAGCCATGTCCGAATACGTAGAGTAGTTATTGGAAATCGTGATGTACGAATCCGTTGTGGAAAGGAACGCAGATACATTGGTTACGGGCAGACCCCAGTTTTTCAACGTCACAGGCATCGTTACGCTCTCGCCGGCATCGACCACGCCGTTGTTGTTGCCGGTCGGATCGTGGATCACGTGCGAGTAATACTTCACGATCGGCCCGTCCAGCCAGCCCAGGTGCCCGGGAGTGAAGGCGCAGAGGAGTGTATCCGTTTGCTGCAACCTCATCATGCACCCCACTGCTTGAGAGTTGCAGTATTGGCAATTGCCGTTGTTGATGCCGTGGCTGCAAAGACCACAGCTCGTGCACCCACCGTAGCCGGCCTGATAGTACTCATCGCAGGCCCAGAAAACATGACCAGTCTCGTGGGAGAAGACGCCGTTGAAATCAGGCCAACCGTCGTTTCTATAGAGAAGGTTTACGTACCCGCCAAAGTAGGCCCACGCAAAGTAGTTATCCGTAAAGCGAGTAGAAGCGGGCGAGGGATTGTACTCGATGAACGCTGAGAAGGCCCAGTCGGTACCGTAATTTGATCTCGCCCACGTATCGTAAGCACGCACCCTGTCCAGGTGAGAACCTGAGGAGTAGCCGAAGCTCGCCATTATTTCTGCGATCCAGTCGGGCGCGTCAGAGGAAGAATGAAGTATGGGCTCGTAGCCGGTCTGGCATCGCACGTCCGTGCCTGGGTAGTAGTAGACCGTAAAAGAGAGGGGTTTCCCGTAGCGGGCGGCCTTGTTGGACCACCAAGAAAGACCTGACGTCGCGCTGTTGACGGCGTAAGTCACGGCGCTGGTCGTCCACGTGTATGTGTTCGGGTCCATCGAGCCGTCGCTTTCCACAAAGAACAGAGTCACCGTGACCGTGCCAATCATGTCATCACTGTTGCCCAGGGCGGCGAGCGCAGGGCTGAGACCGGAGAGCCCCTTTACTCCCTTGTCAGCATCAAAACCGACTGAACGAAGGTTCTCGAGGTACGCGTCTACGTCAAGAGGCGGGGCATCCCACGCGTCATTTATGAGCGGTGTCAACTCCGTCTCTCCTCGCAGCTCTTGTGCCTCTCTCGCCTCTTCCATCTCCTGTCTTAGTTGACCCGAGACGACCGAGTTGAAGAACCGCACATGTGCGAGCGTGACTTCATCCATTCCCGCAAGCATTGCCTCTGGAACGGGCTCTGTAAAGACGCCCTTTACTCCCGGCAACGCCGCGACCGTAGAAGAAAGCTCGGGCGGCACCCAACCCAACATCACCCCTGGAGGAAAGGCCACCGCAACGCGTGCACCGGTGCCCTGGACGGCGTCCCTGACGGATGCGAATGTTCGCGCGTCGTCTGTGGTCAGAAGCACCAGCGAGTAACCAACCATCCAGTCTTGGGAGACCTGTTGTGAGCTTACAGAGGCAGAAGCACTGAGAGGCAGGAGACAAGCGACACATAGAAGCACACTCGTGGAGAGACGCAACACCCGACGCACGTTACACCTCCGTTTTGCATCTGTCTATTCACTGCTAACGCCAAGGAATCACACAGATTATACCACTAAAGCCCGCGATTTACCAGCGAAAAACGAATTGCAGTGGATCAATTGTATGGATGCCTCACCAGGAGACGATAGCCTACGAGTCGTCCTGATTTCAAGGAGTCGTGCCGATCTCAGGATGAACGAGCAAGAGGTTCAGCGCCAGCCTTTCCTAACGAAGACATAATCTCGACTGCCGCGGCAAGCACGGTCGTCTCTGCCAGCTCCTCCATCTTGGAACCGGGGGCGGTGAGCGCTCTCACTCGGTCTGTGCGCGGTGCCCAGCGAAGGGGATCGGTGGGTCCGAAAAGCGCGAGCGTGGGACAACCTACGGCCGCAGCAACGTGAAGGACCCCGGTGTCATTGCAGATGAATAGCGAGAGTCTCTTAATGAGGGCGGCGACTCTGCCGATGCTCTCGCCGGTTAGGACTGCGGGAACAAATTCCAGCTCCTTCAGCATGGCGTCAACCAGCTCTGAATCGGACGGACCTCCTATCACGACTATCTGAGCTCCCTGGTCTGTGTGCAGTGCCTTCGCGACGCCGGCAAACCTCGAAGCCGGCCACCGATTATTCGTCTTCCCTGCTCCCGGATGGACGCCGACAATGACCACCCGGCCTCCCGGGCGAAGCGAACGTTCTAACATAAACTTGACCGCGAACTTTTCGTCCTCTTCGGTCGGCACCATTATCGGAGAGAGGTCCGCCGTCGTCACTCCAAAACGTTCGAGGAGCCTGAGGCCGAGCTTCGTCTGGTGCTCGCCTTCATCACCAAGCGGAACCGTGACGTGAAACGCTCTGTCAACAAACGCCAGGCCGTAGCTCTCGCCGCTGTAGCTGACCCTGTATCGAGCCGAGCTGGCGAGGCAGAGCAGAGAACTCGTGACGGAGAAAGAAACAGTCGAGAGCACGACGCAGATGTCGAAATCCCTCCTCCGGAGGGCACGGATGAATCTGATTAGGGCGAGGGGACTTTTTCTGAAGGCCCTCTTATCGTAGACAAGGACTTCGTCCACGTGTGGATTGTTGCGCACGACGGCCTCGTTCTCACGGCTAGCGAGAAGCGTCAGCCGGCTCTTGGGCAGGCTCTGCCTCAGCGCTCTCAGGCAGGGAGTGGCAAGAAGCATGTCACCCATCTGATTCTGTTGGCGAACGACGAGTATCCTTGCGTTTGGACCGCAGAGTTCAAAGGGGTTCTCACTGATGGTGTGAGTCTTCAATAATCTGAAGAAGAGCGCAGCCAAAGTCAGCCTGAGTCTTCTGGATGGTCTGCTTCCCAACGGCCTGCTTCCCCACGCTCCATTTCACGATGGTTCACGGCGATGCCCGAGACACATCGGCACGCCTCGGTTCCCACTTTCCTCACCGGCTCCCCGTTGCACCAGACATCGCTCGCGACGTGATTCGGCGCTTTCCCACGGCGACGGGGGCCTTTTTTACCGTAACGGACGCTATTGCCGTTGTCAAGCCGGCGTCTCGTTGGCTACCAGTGATCGGAGCGGCGCCCGGGCAACCAAGCCAACAGGGGCAGGTGTCGGGTGATTACCATCACTGCACACGGGCACGACTCCCGGCTTACCCCTGCACAATCCAGCCTCGCCCGGTCTCCTCTCCATCACCCATCGCAACCGCCACAATCGCACACGCGATCCAGTCCGACAACTTATTCGTCTCCCTCGCACGCTCACACCACAGATTGACACCCGCCGACACGCAAGCGGGTACCACCAACGACAGCAGCACAACAACAATCAGCTTCTTCACGGCAACTCACCTCCTTTCACCTGGTCTCTCGGTAGGTAGTGTCCTCGATCGCCCCGACCACCTCGAACTCAACTATGTCCTCCATCCGAAAACTACCCTCAGCAAACTTAACCACACCGCACGGCCGCCCTGCGTCCTCCTTACTCCAAACCGACTTTCTCGTCACGACCACCGGCTTCTTCCTCGCGTCATACACCTCCGTCTGCATCAGGTCGGGCGTGAACAAACATGCCTCACTCTCGTAGCGCTTCCCGCCCTTGTCGATCAACACAATCCTAGTGCTCTTGGTGAACACTACCTTTTCAACCGCACCAAACTTTATCGAGAAACCCAACCACACACCCGGCTCAGCAACCATAACCCCGTACATCTTCGCAGCCTCTACCCCAGCCGGTATCTTCGACAGCACATCAGCAAGCCTAACCAGGCGCCACGCCTTAAACTCAGAATACATCTCCCATCCACCACCGCCAGCCATCCACACCACCGCACCCTTCTCCCCCACACGGAAACCACCATCACCACACGGCGCCCACAACACCATTAGGCAAACAACGATCAACACCGCTCCCATCGCTCTCCTCATCTCGCACTACTCCCTCCAACCCCGGTCCGATCAACAACACCCTTGAACATGTGGGCTCCACCGCTCGAGATGACATCTGGATCCTAGCACTCGCAACCTGTGACCTGGTCGCACCAATCTTCTTGTATCGCACAACTCGTGCCAGGACGCAACTAATGTTGTGATATTGCCGCGATCCCTACCTACTCGCCCGTCAACGAGTTATGTGACCGAGTAAATGCCCGCACTCATCGCGACCCACGCCCGCCCACTCAGTTTTGCGACCAAAGTCACCAGTCAGCGTGGGAGAGGTACAACTCTGTGAAACGCAACGCAGTTCAGTGGGTACGAGATAGCCACGTTCTTGGCGACCTGGGTAACAGATTTTTGTCTTCTCTGATCTTGTTCCAAACAGAAGGGCGCGTTTGGCGAGAACCAAGCGCGCCCTGTTTGTTCGGATTCTGTCCCTCTCTTCTCTCGAAAAGGCCGGCCACCACAGCACGCTTCATGCCAACCCACCTCCTCTCACTCCAGCTACATCCCTCCTCCGTCCGCGATCGCTCCAACAACCTCAAAACCCACTATGTCACCCAGCTTCACACTCCCCGCCCGGAACTTCACCGCGCCACACGGCCCCCAACGGTCCGACCCGCACCACACAGCATTACGCGACACAACAACCGGCGACGTCCTCGAGTCATACACGCTCGTCTGCGACCGATCCGGCCAGAAACACACCCCCTCACTCTCAACCCTCTTCCCCTCTCTGTCCCTCACAACGATCTTCGTGTTCCTAGTGAACGTCACACTCTTAACATGAACAAGGTCCACTCGAAAAGCCAACCACACACCCTCATTCTTCGCTATCTCCTCAAACACCAGCCACCCAACAACCCTGTCCGGCCTCCCCTCAACAGACTTCCGGAGCCTCTCACGATCGAACAGCCGAAACCCGATCACCCTCCACGAGCTGTCCGGCGCCGCCCAACTCACTCTCTTCTCATCAGCTCTCCAAGCCTCGACGTCGCCACACGGAACAACAAGCCCCAGGAACCCACCGACCACAAGAGCAACACCCACACACGCACACAACACAGAACGCGACAGTCCCATCTCGAGCCACCTCCCTCCAGCCCCCTGAGAATGCAAGCCGGCGCGATGAGTGCGCGCGATCGACCACCGCACGCCCATCACCAACTCGACCTTTCAGCGAGCCAAGACGCGCCGGCCACCAATCACACGCTGCACCAGGAAGACTGGCTGACGCCAGTTTTCCTCATGCAACAGCCGCACGGTCAATACTGCCAATCAACCGGGATACCGTCACCACTATCCGCCTGAATACAACGCACTACGAGGATCATCCCGCACCACAACCAGTCAGCTAACTTTCCGGTCTCCGCAGCATACTCGCACGCCAGCGGCAGCGCCACAGCCACACCAACCGGCACCAAAAACGACAGCAGCAGAACCACAAGAATCACCTTTCTCACACCAACCCACCTCCTCTCACTCAGTATCTCGATACGTGCTGTCCCCGACCGCACCCACCACCTCAAACTCGACGACGTCCTTAGGACGCACACTGCCCTCAGCGAACTTCGCAGTCCCTAGAGCCGTCGTATCGGCAGCCCGACAGTACACAGAGTGCATCGTCACAACCACGCTCATCTTCCGCGTGTCATACACCTGGCTCTGCGCCTCATCCGGACAGAAGAACAACCCCTCACTCTCGTGACGATTCCCCTTCCTATCCACCACAACGATCTTCGCACCCTTCGTGAACACCACCTTCCGCACACTCCTAAACCCCACACCAAACTTCAGCCACTCACCAGGCTCCTTAACCATCAACTCAATCAGCCTAAGCCCCTCCTGACCAGCAGGTCTCTCAGGCATCACCATGGGCAATTTCTCAACAGCCCACCTACCGAAACCACCAACCGCCCACCCCTCTCCGGCCGGAACCCACACCTTCGCACCCTTCTCACTCACGTAGAACCTGGCATCACACAACGACACAAGCGACGCCACCACCAACGGCGTCACAATCAACATCAGCCCCAGCTTCCTCATCCCTCACTCCTTCCTACCAACCCCGGTCCGATCAACCAACACCCCCTGAGAATGCAAGCCGGCGCGACGAGCACGCGCGATCGACCACCGCACGCCCATCACCAACTCGACCTTTCAGCGAGCCAAGACACGCCGGCAACCAGCCACACGCAACGCAACAATGCGCCACGAAACAAGCTGTGCTCCACGAGATCGCGCCAGGCAACAGAACCTCGCCGCAAAAGATCGTGCCGCACGAAGCTCGCACCCTACTCGGTGCGACAATATCACTTATTTAGAGTACCCCGTAGAACAGATGCTTCCTCAGCAACCGCCACGCGGCTAGCAGAGCCGTTCTCCAGGCACGAGTCACCCACGCCGGGCTCGCGCCGTCCCACCACATCAGCACCGGTCACACACCTCCCTAGGCGTCACGCCAAGAGATCGCTTGGATTCACCTGCACAGTGGCCGCGTGCGTCTCCCCGTCTCCTTATCCCCCTTCCCTCTCTGTCCGCTCCACCTGTTCTGTCGACTGAGCGGGTCAGGGGCGGGGCAGGGTGACCTTAAAGAGCGGCGACGATGGAGGTCTTGGGACGGTAAACTCGGAAGTCCCTCGTGTGCGCATCATCCGTGCTCTCTTACCGCAATCGCTCTGGTTGCAGTTGCGGGGTCACCCTTTGAACCCCGGTTGCTGTGGAACACCAACCGCTGTCAAGCACTTCAAAACTGTCTTCAATGCAGAAAATGACCTCGTTTGATCTGCCGAGCATATTATTGCACATACGCAAATACTTGTCAATAGGAAAGTGCCGCGCCCCGTGTCGCCTTCGCGTGCGGCCGGTTTTGCCCACTCGGCTGACGACGCGAATGAGCGCAATGGCTAAAACCAACGCCTCGGGCAAGCCCGCGGTGTCTCCGCTGAACCCACAGCACGCCACCGAGCCGACTACGCCCTTGCCGACGCCGACACCGCCTGCAAATGACTCCAGTCGGCACGGCCAACTGTTGCCGAAACTCGTCATTAGCGATACAATCCCATCGACCGCATCGTGCCGGGAGCGTCTCGTCCGTGGGGAGTAACCTTGGAAGAACCCAATCGCTATACCGATTTCTCTGTCAGTACGGACCTCGATGATGTATTGCGCCTGCTGGGCTACGGGCGGGACAAGAAACCCGGCGGGGCACTGGCAAGGATGCTGGGGGGAGCGATACAAGAGGCAGAGGGACTTGCGCGACCCTCCGGGATAGCTTCCGTATTTGAGAAACACAGCTTTCCTAAAGGCTCTTTTCTTTCCGCGCTCTTTGAAGAGGACAACTCGCCCGCCATAAAGATCGCCCTGGCGGTCTGCACGATCGGGCCGCTACTCGAGGAAAGCGTTTCGAGATACTCCGATTCCGGACAACTTACCCGCGCTCTCGTGATTGACGCCGCGGGTTCATCGCTAACCGAGACAGTATGTGATTTCGTCAATGAGAGGATATGCCAGACGGCAGCGGGAGGCACACTTTATCCTGCTCCCAGGATAAGTCCCGGGTACGGACACTGGAAAATCGAAGAGCAAGAAATCATATTTGGGCTTCTTCCGGCCGAGTCGGTTGGAGTCTCTCTCACAGAATCGTATATGATGATCCCGAGAAAATCCGTGTCTTTTGCCGTGAAACTGCTCGGCGAATCGTCACCCGAGGGATCAACCTCGGCGTGTAAACGATGCGGAAGAAGTGATTGCCAATTCAGACGCGAGCCCCGAGGATAAGCAGCCCGCGAGAACGAGCAGAGTGCTGAGACCGGTTGCCCGCGGATGCCGTTTCCCGATGACAACTGAGGAACGTGACTCCAGGAGGTACGACGTGAACAGCGCAAGAACCCCGCTTGTTGAATTTCTGTCCGGCGGCGACATTACGCCAATAATCGAAGAGGCCAAGTATCTCTTGGAGCAAACGGGCGTTTTTGTCGAGAACGAAGAGGCCTTACGACTTCTCAAAGACGCGGGCGCAACGTCTGACACCGAGAGAAAAAGGGTGCTCTTCCCTCCCGAGCTTGTCGAGAAATGCCTCGAGACCTGCCCGCGCCGAATCGAAATCTACGACAGGCAGGGGAACCCTGCGCTTGACCTCTCCGGAAACAACACGTATTTCGATCCAGGGTCTGCAGCCCTCAAGATTTTCGATTTCGAGAAGGGCGTGAGCAGACCTCCGCTCGTGGACGACGCCATAAAGCTCGGAAGACTGGCGGACAGTCTGGCCCACATCCGCGCACAGAGCACCGCCATCGTTCCGAGCGACGTCCCCGAGGAGATGTCGGACAGATTGAGACTGTACGTGGCACTGCGATGTTCCACCAAACCCGTCATCACCGGGACCTTCGTCAAGGAGAGCTTCGCCGTGATGAAGGAAATGCTCGTCGCTGTCAGAGGAAGCGAGGCGGCGCTCAAGGCAAAGCCATTGGCGATTTTCGACGCGTGTCCGTCTCCACCCCTCAAGTGGAGTGATCTGACGTGTCAGAGTCTCATCGATTGCAGCAAGTCGGGGATCCCCTCGGAACTGGTTTCCATGCCGTTGTCCGGCGCCACCTCTCCCGTTACACTCGCCGGCTCGCTCGTCCAGCACACTGCAGAGAATTTGAGCGGAATTGTGATTCACCAGCTTGCGCGTCCGGGCTCACCTATCATTTACGGCGGCTCGCCCGCTTTCTTCGACATGCGCAACGGCACGACCCCCATGGGAGCGATCGAGACGATGATGATTGATTGTGCCTTCTCTCAGGTAGGAAAGTCCCTCGGCGTTCCCACTCACGCATACATGGGATTGAGTGATTCGAGAACCGTTGACTATCAGGCGGGGCTCGAGAGCGGCCTCGGAGCAGTACTCGCCATGCTGGCCGGCATCAATGTCGTCTCTGGCGTAGGGATGATGGAATTCGAGAAATGCCAGAGCCTGGAGAAGCTCTTTCTGGATAACGACATTTGCGGAATGGCTTACAGGCTCAGGGATGGTATAACGGTGAATGAGGAAACCCTGGCCCGAGAGGTCTTCAAGGAAGCGACTCTCGACACTTCTTTCCTCAGATCCAAGCACACTCTGAAATGGTTCAAGAAGGAAGGTTTCTTCCCCGGAGCGGGTATCGATCGTTCAGCCGGAACAGAAGGTAAGCCCGTCACCGCCTTCGAGAGAGCGTCGGCGGAGGTGAAGAGGATCCTCGAGACTCATATCGTTCCCCCCATGCCCCAAGAGGTTCTTTCTCAACTGAAGAGCATCGTGGACAGAGACCTCTCGGCCCACGGAATCAAGAGAGAGTGGAAGTTCTGAGACGGGACGGAACCTAGGAGGGCTCGGGCACAGCGTCAGGCACAACGTCAGGCACAGTGCTCAGACGCGTATTAAGCCTATTTCTTATTTCTTCCCTGTGGTGCATGAGGGTTCTGTATTGCATCTGGAAAATCAAGAGCGGAAGCATGCTCTTCCATTTCTTGTACGCGCGCAATACTCGCTTCGCTATCTTCTTCCGCGAATAAAACTCTCTCCATGCCCAGTGGTAGCCTTCCTGTAGCTTCTCCGGCGAAATCCTCTTGGGCTCGTATACTACCTCGTCAACCCCGTACTTGCTCCAATCACGATTGAATATCCTGCCCTCACCATCGAGCTTGGAAAATAGCTCGGTGCCGGGAAACGGCGTGAGTATACTGAACTGGGCCGCGTCTACTGCAATCTTGTCGGCAAACTCGACGGTCTCTTCGAAAACCGTCTCTTCGTCGGAATCGAATCCGACTATGAAGGCACCTTCCACCATGATGCCGTGGTCGTGGAGATAATCGATTTTCGCTCGAAATTCCTGCGGGCGAAGCCATTTTTTCTTGGCCTCTTTCAACGAAGACGGATTCGAAGACTCCAATCCTATGAAGAGCGCCTTGCACCCGCTCTTTGCCATGAGCGGCACCATGCCAGGCATGTCCACGACGTCAAGCGAGGACTGACCCGCCCACATGATATGCAGTGGGACGAGCTTCTGGAAGAGCTCCACGGAGTACTTTTCATCGCCCGCAATGTTGTCGTCCAGGAATCCAAAGAAACGACTCCATCCGGAAGAACCTCTGAGGAATTCGATTTCTTTAACCACCTCTTCGACGGGTCTCATTCTGTAGCTGCGACCGAAAAACCGAGAGACGGAACAAAAGCTACAGTTGAACTTGCATCCCCTGAATACCTGGATGGTGTTCTTGAACAAGTAGCCTTTGTTGTCGAGCAATTCCCTTCGTGCAATCGGCATGTTTACGAGGGAGGGCCTGACGTCCTGGGTGTAGATCGACTGCAGTCTATTGTCGCGGAAGTCGTCAAGCACGCGCGACCAGATTGTCTCAGCTTCGCCCACCACGACGGCGTCCGCATAGCGTGCAGCTTCGTCGGGCAGAGCCGTCGGATGAATCCCGCCGATCACCACCTTCGCACCGCGCTTTCTCATCTCCGTGGCGATCTCATACGCTCGCGGAGCCTGGGCGGTCATTGCCGTGATACCGACGAGGTCTGCCATCTTCTTGTCATAATCCCAGTGTTCGATGTTCTCATCCACTATTTCGACGTCCACTCCGGGAGGAGTAAGCGCGGCAATGATCGGAAGGTTCAGGGGAGGAAACGCAAAGATCTTTTGCTTTGTGAGGCCGAAGTCACGATTGAACGACGGCGAGATTAGCGTCAGTTTCATTGGGTTCCCGTTGTTTGCTGAAATCAATATTTTCGCACCATATTACTCTTCCTACTACGGTGTGTCAATGAGAGAACAAACAAGAAACGGTTGGACACGCTCTTGGGGCGCCCCCAAAGAGTTCGACGGTCTCGGTCCTCGAACGCCGTTTTCTGTTGACAGGCGTTGTTGACTTACCTAGTCTTTGAGGGTCTTCTCATTCTTGTTTTTTCGTCTGGGGTTCTGCAGCACGGAGAACGCATGGCTCCCTGTAGCGGGAAGCGAAACAGGAAGCGTAATTGCCGCCCACGAGTCCTTAGGCTTGCTCTTGTCTTTCCATTAGCATTTCTCACAATAGCATTTATTCTTGTCCGGCCCGGCTCTCTCGTTTTTGCCAGCGCCACCGCAACCACGACAGGTTCAGCAAAGGCGAGCCCCGGCCCCACGGCAGTCGTTCCGGAATCCATCCTGGTCCCGCCCCCTGCCCCTCCCACGAGCGTCGAAGCCTTCGACTCCCCGAGCGATCAAGGCGGAATGATGACCATCCACTGGACAAAATCAGTGGATGATATTCCTATCACGGGAAGAGTCAGGGGATACGTCATAGCGAGGTCGGAGGCGCCAGACGGCAAGTTCGAACCAGTGAGCACCGTTGCTTTGCAGATCGAAGAGTATTTGGACACTTCTGTCCAGGACCAGGTTCCTTACTACTACAAGGTGGCCGCAATCGGTGACGGAGAGGTCTTGAGTTTCTCCGGCGTCGTAGGCCCCGCGGTGTCAAAGCAGCAGTGGTTCAGTACGCGCAAGGCGAACTTGCTCGTAATATCTCTCATCATCGCAGTGGCCATACTGTTGTACGTGTATCAAGCCAAAGCCGGAAAGAAGCTGTACATACGAAGAATCGCCGGCATCGAGGCGGTTGAAGAAGCGGTCGGAAGAGCGACGGAGATGGGAAAACCCATTCTTTTCATTCCCGGCATCCAGGACATGGACAACGTTCAAACCGTAGCGGGCCTTAGCATTCTTGCGAGTGTGGGAAAGCTGGCGGCGCAATACGAAACGAAGCTGGACGTGCCCGTCAGCCGCTCGCTGGTCATGAGCACTGCCAGGGAAACTCTCAAGCAGGCGTACCTGAGCGTCGGTAGACCCGACCTCTACAACGACGACTCCGTTTATTACATCACGGACGAGCAGTTCGGTTACGTCGCCGCCGTCGACGGAATAATGGTTAGGGAAAAGCCCGCCGCTTGCTTCTACATGGGGGCCTTCTTTGCGGAATCGCTCATCCTTGCCGAAACCGGGAACTCGATAGGCGCAATTCAGATCGCCGGCACCGCCATGCCCACTCAGTTGCCGTTTTTTGTGGCAGCGTGCGACTACACGCTCATCGGCGAGGAACTCTTCGCGGCAAGCGCGTACCTTTCCAAGGACGAAAGAATGATCGGAAGCCTGAAGGGTCAGGACGTGGGCAAGGGCATTGCAATGTTCTTCATAATCCTTGGGACGCTTGTGGCAACCGTCGGAGCTCTCACTGAAAACGGGACGGTCGTCGGCATTAGCGACTGGTTGAAGAACCTTTTCTCTTTGAACTTCTGACGTGAACGCGCGCAGAACCGTGAGCACCACTGGAGTGACACATTGGAGATGAGATCAACACTCGCTAGGTTCTTGAAGCGACCATGAGAGTACAAGTTCCTCTTGTCATAACCTTCGTCGTTGGCTTCGCCCTGATAGCAGCCATCTTCGTGCCGCACGATCCATTCCACACGATGGATCAGAATTTCTCCATCTATTTTGATCTCATTGCAGTGTTCGCCTTCATTCTTGGCGGCGGCAACCTCCTCAAGATTCACGGAAACAAGATCTGGAGGCGCGCGAGGGATTGGAAGTACAGCATCGTGACCGTCGCGGGATTCATGGTGATGATGATCGTGGGCACCTTCAAGATCGGCGGGCCGCCGGGACTCACGGGCGACGTGACCGCAGACGGGAGCTGGTTCAAGTTCCTGTACGACGCTATGTTTGTGCCGCTCCAATCGACCATGTTTTCTCTACTCGCCTTCTTTGTTGCGTCGGCCTCATACAGGGCCTTCCGCGCAAAGACCAGGGAAGCAACGATTCTCCTGGTCGCGGCGTTCATCATACTGATAGGCCGGACACCGCTCGGTCATTCCCTGACTGCCTGGCTCCCTCAGCCTTTGCAGTTCCTTCACATACCGAACCTGAGCAACTGGATCCTCTCGTTTCCTAACATGGCCGGGCAGCGAGCCATCATGATCGGAATAGCCCTCGGCATCATCTCGACTTCGCTCAAGCTGGTCTTGGGAATCGAACGCTCCTACCTCGGCGGAGAAGGAAAATAGAGATGCGAGAGGCGTGTCACACAGCATTTAGATGGCGTGAAAGACTCTGTGATGTCGGAGAGCGAAAATAGGATGGCGAAGGGCAAGCGCGACATAATCGACATACTGAACTCGATAGACAGGCGAATCATTTTCTTCCTCATCGCTCTCGCCGTCATCATTCCTCTCGTATTCCATTTGGTCTTCACCATACGTACCTCTCCCATCGTGGAGGCAATCTTCGACAAGATGGAGGCGCTCCCCCCGGGCTCGAAAGTGCTCGTGAGCTTTGATTACAGCCCGAGCACGGCTCCGGAAAACCAGCCGATGGCCGAGGCCATAGCGCGCCACGCGCTCCAGAAAGACTTGAAACTCTATTTCATGGCCGTGTGGGCGACCGGGCCGCCGCAAACCGACGTCCTGATTGCCAACGTAATCAACACGGATTTCCCCAACAAGGTTTACGGCAAGGATTGGATAAACCTGGGCTTCAAGGCGGGAAACCAGGGACTCATCAACGCAATACTTCTCGACTTGAAGGCCATGTACACGACAGACGTTCACGGCACTCCAATCGACAACTTCGAGATGATGAAGGACGTTCAGAATCTCACTGACATGTCACTCATCGTCTGCATCGGAAGCGGCTTCCCCGGCGTGAGGGAGTGGGTGCAGTTCGCGGGCGACCCCGGAGACATACCGGTCGCAGCCGGGGTCACCGCCGTCGAGGCGCCCCTGCTCTACCCTTACTACCCGAGGCAGTTGCTCGGCCTAATGGGCGGGCTTCAGGGCGCGGCGGAATACGAGGCGACCCTCGTCAAAACATATCCGCAGTACCAGGGCAAGGCCAATTGCGCGCAGGCCGTCCAGTTGATGGGACCGCAGACCATCGCGCATCTTGTGATAATAGCTTTTGTGATAATAGGCAACGTCGCCTTCTTCGGCGAACGAAGAAAACGGGCTCGAGCTAAGAAAGGTTAGGAAATGGCCCACACCGTTGAACTCTGGTTGGGTGCGCTGCTCACGCTGATGATATTCAGCTTCCTTTACAAGGACAACCCATTCTACAAGTTCGCAGAGCATCTCTTCGTGGGCGTCTCCGCCGCCTACTGGATGGTGATAGGCATCTGGACGACGCTAATGCCCAACCTCGTCGCCCGCATCTGGCCGTCCGCCGTGAAGAGCATCGTCAACATGCCCGAGGACGCGAGACCTCAGTATCACTTCATCATCCCCGCGGTCTTCGGTCTTCTCATGCTGACGCGACTTGTGGAAAAAATCAGTTGGCTTTCGCGGTGGGCGATGGCCTTCGTCATCGGTTACGCCGCGGGGACGAATTTCACCAGATACCTTCAGTCCGATTTCGTGGGACAGATATACAACACAATGCTCCCGCTCGTCGTGAAAACAAACGGAGGAATCTCGATCGGCGCCATCCTTTCGTCGGTGGTACTCCTGGTCGGCGTCATATCCGCGCTCATTTACTTCTTCTTCTCCAAGGAGCACTCTGGAGCGTTCGGTGCCGCGTCCCGCCTCGGAATATGGTTCCTGATGGTCACGTTCGGCGCCGCATTCGGTTACACGGTGATGGCAAGAATTTCGCTACTCACGGGAAGGATGCAGTATCTCGGTGACTGGCTGGCGACGATGTTCTAGGAAAGCATGCGCCGGAGGAGCGAACCGACGTTTGGGCGGGCCAGCGAAGCAAGCTAACGTGACAGTGCGAGCCGTAGCGTAGACCGGATACTTGAGGCCGCTGAAGAGCGTGCCTCTACGGCAGGTCTTCTACCAGCTCCATGTATGCGTCAGGCCGCCTGTCCCTGTAGAACTGCCAGGTTCTCCTCACTTCCAGGATAAGATCGAGGTCGAGATCGGCGACGACAAGCTCGTCTTTGTCCTTGCTGCCCTGAACGAGTATCTGTCCTCGCGGGTCGCAGAAGTAGCTCGAACCGTAGAATTCTCCTATGTTCCAGGGAGCCTCGACGCCCACCCTGTTGATTGCGCCCACAAAGTACCCGTTGGCCACCGCATGCGCGGGTTGCTCCAGCTTCCAGAGATATTCCGACAGACCGGCGACCGTCGCCGAAGGGTTGAAAACAATCTCGGCTCCGGCAAGACCTAAGATGCGCGCGCCTTCGGGAAAGTGTCTATCGTAGCAGATGTAGGCGGCAACCTTGCCGTACGCGGTCTCGAAGACCGGATAGCCCAGATTGCCGGGACGGAAATAGAACTTCTCCCAGAACCCGGGCAGGCAGTGAGGGATGTGCGTCTTTCTATATTTCCCGAGGAACTTCCCGTCGGCGTCTATAATTGCAGCCGTGTTGTAAAAGACTCCTGTAATCTCCTCTTCATAAACGGGAACGACAATAACCATGCCATTCTCTTTCGCCACCTTCTGCATCAGCTTAGTCGTCTCGCCGTCAGGCACCCGTTCAACGGCGTCGTACCATTTGATGTCCTGCTCGGCCGGGAAGTACGGAAGCGTGAAGAGCTCCTGGAAGCAGAGCACCCTGACGCCTCGCTTGGCAGCATCTTCGATGAGGGGCATCTGCTTATCGAGCATTGCCTTCTTGATGGCGGGGATTGTCTTTCCCGAGGTGTTCACGCATTTACACTGTATGAGACCACATCTAACGATTCTTGCCATTAGGTTCCCTCCTGGTCTTTGCCGAATAGTTGGTCCAGTTTCTTCCTAGCCGAGCCCTCTCTCGAGACTCCGCCCTTCCCGGGTCGACCCGAGAATCTAAAATACTCGCAGAAGTTGGCGCGATCCTTCTCTTTCACCCACTCTGCCTGCGGCTCCCTGCACTTGTTGTGAGCCCCCTCGTCGTAGAAGATGCAGTTGAGGCACACTTTCACGTCTCTGCCGCATGAAGAGCAGACGTCCGTCCTCACCGGCTTACGATTTTCGAGCTCAGCCCCGCAGAAATGACAAAACGGCATCGTGCAGTCCAGTTAGATCGTGTAGCCCCAGTAGAGGATCGGCAAAACAGGCCCTGGCGAGAGACCTTATTGCGTCTGGCGAAGGATTTTCCGGAACGTCCGTGAGAAATCTTCCTTGAGGGATTCGTCAAACTCCCCCAGCCACTTCCTGATGTAGCCTTTATCATAGCGCCGGTTCTTGAGGAGAATGCATTTCACGTCTTCCAAATCCCTCGCTCTGCCGGCGATTATCTTGTGTATAACAACATCCTCAAGAGCTGCAAACTTGACCACTGACCGACCGAATGTTACGTCAACAGCTCGTTCAATAGCCTGCTTCTCGTAGAGGGAGAATGAGAAGATAAAGTTCACTCTTATTCCTGTCTTGTCATACATTACGGGTAGCACCATCGTCTTTGAGACAAATTCCGCCGGATTATCAACCAGAGTTCTAAGACCAAGTTTCCGGGTAACGCCTCGCAGTTTCTTCAAGCCCTCGGTTCCCATACCCAAGGTAATATCGATGTCCTTTGTCAGCCGAGGCTCGCCGTAGAGAAGCACTGCTTGACCCCCTATTACCATGTAGGGTATCCGTTGTCTCTTAAACTCGTTCGCTATTCTTGTGAGTAGTCCTTGAAACACAGTTGACCGCCTTCGCAATTCTGATCGCAACGTCCAACCCCTCACACGGGTGCCTCAGTGGAAGAATCCCGAGTGCAACTGCTTCTTCATACATTGCTTCAACAATGCGGAAATTCTTGGCAACGTCCGTTCGCTCTCGCCTGAGCAGCTCTCTCTCTAGCATCTGAAGTCGTTTGGGATTTTGTATCACGGGGCCTCCTCGACCGTTTCTCCTGCTGTTGACGATGCGCCTAACGGCATCTGTCTCTCGGGTCTGTAATGGAATCCGAGGCTCAACAACGCCCCACCTTTACGGCACGCCTCTAGAATACACGTCAGCGCAACGGGTGTCAATCGGGCGCGCTGATTGGGCAAGAGACAGATGGTTTGCCGTAGGTCGCTGGTTAGTAGCGGGCCCCCGCTACCAACCCGAGACCGCGGTGCGTCGAGCCTCGCCTGAGCGGATCGGGTCACGCAGACAGAAGCCCCCGAACCCAGGCAGGTTCAGGGGCTTCAGCTACATTCTTGGGTACAAGTTGTCGCCGCGAGCGGCAGGCCGTGATGACCGCCACGCAGGGTCTACGCTATTCCGGGCAAACGGTGTTGTACTGATGCGTGTCCCAGCAGGACTTCTCGCCGTTTCTGTAATCCGGCCAATCTATGCTCCCGGAGCCGTCCGGGTGCCACGAGATGATTCCCCTTGTGCCGGCTTTAGCATCGACGAAATCGACTGAAAAGACTGTGGGTAACTCAAGATAGGTGAGAGTAGAGCCTTCTTCGGGTATGCCAGGTTTGTTCACGAGGAACACCAGCTTATGCTCGTTGCCTTCGCGGTTTTTCCAGTCGATCCTGATGCTCAGGACGCCAGGCGTGGAGAGGGCTTCGGCAGCGCCTGCCATTACCACTCCAGGCGTCATGGTGAGCAGCTCCACTGTGGGTTCGTAGAATTGCCAGTAGCCTGAGCTGTCGTCCTTTTGCACCTCTCCCTCGAACCAGAGTAAGTGATCCAGAGGAGCCGACGGATCGGTGCTCGAGACTTCCATTTTCCAGGCTGTGTAGCTTCCCATGTCCTTACCGTTCAGGAAAATGCTGTACTCGACTGCGTTGTTCACGAAGATGTACGTCCAGAGCCACGAACCGTCGTCCTGGGGCTGAGGCACAGAGTGAACGGCAACGCCGAACGCCGCAACGGGCTCAACAAGAGCTGCACAGACTACAAGGTTGAGGAAATACACTCGCACGGCTGCGTTGAAGAAATTGAGTTTCGATTCGAGGCCTGCCACCGGTTGGATTTCTTTGTACCCCCCGTCCTTTATCGCCTGCGCATCGACCTGGGCGGATTCGAAGACAGACAAGTCCATTGACATCGTCGAGATGGAGGGTAACGGTGGTGCTGCGGCCGGCTCGGGCGAGTTGACATTGCCCTCCCTGGAGCAATCGGCCAGGAGCAGGCAAAGGAAAGCGAGCGGAACAAGAACTGCGGTGAGACGTCTCCTCATGATAGAACCTCCTTCGGTTAGTTGGTGACAGTGCCTTCAATCGGTGCCAGAGACACCTCTACGCAGGTTTCGCGCCAGCCGCCGTTGGCACAACCAATTGCTATTACAGCAGATAGGGTTTTTGGCGGAGACGCGAAAAGTGTGGTCGAAAATCACAGAAGTGATGATGGATAGACACTGGATGCCTCACACCCAGCACGATAGCCACGCCGCTGCCGGCGATTGCCAAATAGATCGAGCGTCGCTAATTGCCTGCACGCCCAGTCCTAATCGCGGTCGAAACGGCTTGGGTCGCCCGTGGACACGCCTCCTGCGTCTCCTCTTGTCAAGCCGGTTTGGGCATGATCACATGGATGGCTTTGGGGACCAGCTTTATTTCTACCGGCGTGTGACCAATCACTTCGCCATCCGCCTGGACCAATGGGGAACGCCGGATGGCATCAATGCGTGCGCTTTGCTTGACCGTCCAGTGTGATAACTTCGCCCCAGGCTTGCCCGGTCGACTGAACAGGTCCCACACCAGCCTCATGTAATCGCCCAGGTGGCGCGCCGTGACAACGTAGACCTCAAGCTGACCGTCGCTGAGGGTTTCAGGCGGGCCAAAAAGAAAGAGCGGCTTGTCCAGCAAGGTGGTGTTGGAAATCATCACCTCGGCAGCGCGGAGCGACTGGGGCTGACCGTCTAGCGTTAACGTATACCACTGTAGCTTAAAGATGCTCGACCGTTTGACCATCGCCAGGGCGTAGGCCAGACGACCAAAGAGTTTCTTGTTCGCCGACTTGGTGTCTTTCGCCATCTCCGAACTAATGCCCACGCTGACATTTGAAAAGAAATGGCGCTCGCCCACCTGCAGCGCATCCACCTCCATTACGGCGTGATCACTGACCAGCAGCTCCACTGCCTCGTCCAGTTTCAAAGGAATAAGTAAGGCTCGCGCTAAGTTATTGCCGGTGCCCAGTGGAAGAATGCCTAACGGAACCGGACTGTGTACCAGACCATTCGCGACGCCGACCAGTGTACCGTCGCCGCCGACCGCGATCACGAGAGATGCGCCGCGTTCGCAAGCCGCACGGCAGAGCGCGGCGACATCCTCCTTGCCGGTTGTCTCGTAGATTTCAGGCGTCCACTGGGGCGGAATGAAATGGCGCGCCAACGCCGCGCGAACCTCATCGGCCTGGCCTTCTTTTCCGGCCTTGGGATTGAAAACTACAAAGACTTTTTGACTGGAATTGCCCATGGACGAAAGTACCGTGTGGATGGCGAATGCAGCCTGAATTTTCTCTGCCAGCGTCGAGCTGCCCCCGCGCAGCGCTGGCCCATAGTCTGATCACGATCAAGTGAGCATTACGGAGGGCCATTTCACTTACCGGCTACCGGGCCCTGGGGCAGTTCTCTTTGCCCCATCATAACTGAAACCAATAGAGCTTGCTGCTGCTGGAGGGCATCGACTTTGCCCTCCAATTTCTCTAAGGTTCCGTGGAAAAGGATATAGCTTATAAGTAACCCGGCAACCACTCCCAGAGCGAGTTTCGATAACCAGTCAATGACTGTTTTGTTCATCGAGAGTCTCCTCCACGATTCAGAATTGTCGCGTCCGCAAGAGGCCACCTTTTGACCCGTGAGCGCGGCTCCTACTTCCCGGGCGATGGCTGGAAACCCGGAACCCCAAACTGCCAGAATAGAAACGCCCATATGTCGGTCATTTGCTCCTGGATCTGCGTCTTCGTGGTACCAATGCCGTGTCCGGCTTCGTAATCGACTCTAAGTACCACGGGCTTGCCGCTCGCAGTCGCAGCCTGCAACCGTGCGGCCATCTTCGCCGACTCCCAGGGTTCGACGCGCGGATCGTTGATCCCGTGTATCAACATCACCGCGGGGTAGTTCACTCCGTTGACGACATGATGATACGAGCTCATTTCGTATAGAGCCTTGAAACCTTCCTCTGTTTTCGTGCTGCCAAACTCCGGAATGTTCGGGATGCCGTTTGGTGTGGTCTCCGCCCTCAACATGTCCAAAGCTCCCACCTCCAGAATCGCGACACCAAACAGCTCGGGTCGCTCCGTAATCGCCCTGCCGATCAAAATGCCGCCCGCACTTCCACCCATACCGGCCAGCTTCTGCGGCGACGTGTACTTGTTCTGAATCAGATACTCGGCGCAGGCGATGAAGTCTTTCCACGTGTTGGGCTTGGTGACCTGAAACCCGGCTCTGTACCAATCTTCACCATATTCGCCGCCGCCACGCACGTGCGCCACGGCGTAGACCCCACCCCCCTCGAGCCATGCAAGAAGCCTGGGACTGAACCAGGGGTCTTCCGTCATGCCGTAGGAGCCGTACCCGTAAAGAAGTGTGGGGTTGGAGCCATCGAGCTTGATACCGCGCTTGTAGATGATGGAGAGAGGAATCATGGTGCCGTCGTGGCTCTTGGCTCTGACTTCCACGGATTCGACATTCTCGGGCGCGTCGAACGTGCCGAGAGGCTGAATGCCCGTATTGGCTACGTTATTCGTTTTTGGATCGTACTCGTATATCTGCATCGCCTTCGTCCAAGCGGCCATGACCAGCAACACCCCGTCGCAACGAGGGTCAGTCTTCGCCAGGCTCACCGAACCATCGAACGGGAGTTGTACCTGCTCCGGCGCGCCACCGAACGGAACGCGCAGAAGCCAGCCAACCACGCCGTCTCTCAACTGAACGTACAGGGCGTCTTTGGCGCAGGTCAGACCGGCCACCACGGCTTCGCCGGCCGGCACTATCGTCTCCGCCTTTGTGATGTCAAGGTGGGACAGGCTGGTCTTGATGACCTTGAATCGCGAAGCGTCCTTGTGCGTCAACAGAAAGAGATTGTCTCCGCTCGCAGTCACGCCGGTCACGCCATCTTCCACGTCGCACGCCTTCTGCCACAGCGTGCTCCCCGCGTCTACGGCCGCAAGCGGCGCCACGTAGATGGTGATTTCATTTTGGGTACCATGTGCTATCACGCCGGCGGCGTATTCCGAACCGGGCTCCGTAACGACAAACGGTATGTCCGAAGGCAACATCTTGGCCGAGGGACACGTCTCAAAGCCAAAGACAGCTTGTTCTTTGTCTGGATCGGTTCCCAAAGTGTGAAGGTAAACGCGGCTCTTCTGATAGCGCTCCGTTGGATCGGCGCCGGATTCCAGTTTCTGGAGCCGGTTATAGAAGAACGACTTCCCGTCCGGGCGCCAATTCACTTCGCCAAACTGCGCGCGGTCAATGGGGGTATCCACTTCTTTTCCCGTGGACGTATCGATCACGTGAATGACGGCTTCCTCCGAGCCGGCGGCAGAGATCCCATAGGCGACGTACTTACCGTCCCAGGACGGTTGAAAGTAGTTGATTGCGTGTGGCTTCCCGGTCGCCTTTGCAAAACTCTCGGGATCGACAAGCAGAACTTCCTCCCCGGTCAGACCCGTACGCACGTACAGCTTGTAAGTATTGTCTGTAGGAAGTCGCTTCGTGTAGAAGTAGAGACCGTTGGGCAGCTTCCGCACGTCCCAGATCCTTGCCGAGACCGCACCGTCTATGGTCTTGATTCTGTCGAGCAGCTCTTCGCGCCCAGGAATCTTGTCCAGCAAGCTGCGCGTGAAATCACTCTGCGCTTTGAGCCACGCCTGCACTTCTGAGTTCGAAAGGTCCTCCATGTAGCGATACGGATCGTCCACCGCGGTGCCGTAATAAGTATCCGTGACGTTCTTGACAGGTGCCTCAGGAGGATTCTCGCCGGCGGCGGACGCGAAACCGCCGAGCCCGCCGACAGCGCGAGCAGACAGATCGAGGTCATGAGTACGAATGTGAGAAACGATTTGGCCGAGCGCCGTGGCTCGATAGAGGACAGAAGCCGCTTCATTTTTGTAACCTCCGTGCTAGGGATTGAGCAACCTTACGGGTCATTGTCACGATCCGGTTCTCTTGCGGCAACCTCACATTCAGCGAAATCACCTCAAGTATGCGCCCAGGAGATACGGCCATATTATCAATGCCAGAACGGCCTTCCAGAATGGAAGACTTGCGAAACCCACCGTGAAGAGCCAACCGATGAACCAGATTGGGCCAGCGATACTGCCCGCCACGGCGGAGTTCCTACAGCTTTTCTGATCGTCTGCCATTTGCGCCTCCTTTTGGGAAGTACTCGCGCAACACTAATCATGCGAAACCGGCTCCTATTGTACACAGAGATACCCCGGAATCAACACAAGGTTTCGCAATGGTTCACAGCATTACCTACACCCGGCACCGCCAGATTGGCCGGCTGTCGGCCGGCCCATTACCTCTGTCCGGCTCTATTCACACGGCGAGCCCGCTGCCGAACTTCGTTGACAAGTGCGCGATCAACGGACAGAATCCGACTAGCGATGAGTAGTCCAGAACTCGTGGTTGTTTCGTGATTGTTACCTGGTGATCCTATGATTGTCGCATGATTGTCAAATGATCGTCGAAGGAGGCAGTTGCTTTATGGTCAGCAAGAGACATGCTAGTGCCGAGCCATCCCCCACCGTGTCACCAATCGCCATCAGGGAGATGGCGACCGCGTTTCAAAGAAGTCGCGTGCTGCTGACGGCTTTCGAATTGGGCATCTTCACGGCACTGGACGGCGCGAGCAGGTCCTCAAGTCAAGTCGCCGCGACCTTGCGAGCTGAGAAACGCGCCACAGACCGCCTCATGAACGCGCTCTGCGCGATGGGATTCCTTCGGAAGCGAGGCGGACGCTTTTCGAACACCCCTCACGCGTCACGATTTCTGGTAAAGGGAAAGCCCGAGTACATGGCGGGTCTCATGCATACCGTGCACCTGTGGAACACCTGGAGCACGCTCACTCAAGCCGTTCGGCGTGGTACGTCTGTAGCGACTCGTCCGGCAGACGAGAGCGCAGCGAAATGGCGGACGGCCTTCATCGCGGCCATGCATGACCGCGCAAGCAAGGTCGCTTTGTCCGTCGTCGAGATGCTGGACCTGTCTCATGTGTCGCGCGTCCTCGACGTCGGAGGCGGCTCCGGCGCTTACTCCATGGCCTTCGCGCGGGCCAAGAAAGGGCTCAGCGCCACGGTGTTCGACCTGCCTGACATTATTCCTCTGACAGAAGAGTACGTCAGGAGGGAGGAACGTCTAGACAAGGGGGGGAGTTCCCGAAACAGGAAGAAAAGTCTGCTGGACAGGAAGAGAAGTCTCTCGGACGGGGACGCGGGTCTCTCGGACAGGATTGATTTTGTGTCAGGAGACTATACGGTTGACGATTTCGGCAAGGGCTCGCGTCGCGCCGGCGCAGGAACCGGACAGCAGGCAGACGCCGGCCGAACCGAGTCCCGGGGCTACGACCTTGTGTTTCTGTCAGCGACAATCCACAGCAATTCCGTTGCGGAAAACCGAAGGTTGATGCGGAAATGCGCAAAGGTACTCAATCCCGGCGGCCAGGTCGTGGTGCAGGATTTCATTGTGAACGAAGACAGAACGGGACCCGCCCCGGCCGTGCTCTTCACTTTGAACATGTTGGTCAATACAGAGGCCGGAGACACCTACACGGAAACCGAAGTCAGGGCGTGGATGAAGGCGGCCGGTCTACACAGGATTGCCAGAAAGGACACGGAGTTCGGCACGACGCTGATAGTCGGAAAGAGAACGCATAGATGAGAGTGGCGGGCTTGAAGGAAGTCTAGTCGCAAGCTGCTTCCATTGGCCTACTGCATCTTCGCCGCGAGTCACCGTCACTTCAGTCTACATCTTCGCCGCCAGAGCTTTCCCCAGCTCAGCGATCTTCTGGAACTCCTGGTCCGCCGGCGGCCCGTTCACCTCGACCGCCCCCAGGACCTCGAGCCCCGTCGGGCCTAGAATCTCTGCCGCCTGCTTCAAGGCTCCCCCGCCCCAACCGAACGAGCTGAGGATGACGGCATATTTCGTGGGCGGCCGCAGCGCCTTCACGAGGTGAGAAGCATAGATGGCGAGCGGATGCATTCCGGCAAGCACGGTCGGCGTGCCGAGGACAATGGCGCTGGAATCGACGAGGTCTCTCGCTATATCGCCAATATCAGCTATGGTAAGGTTGTGTAGGCACACTTCGACGCCCTCTGACAGTAGCGTCTCGACCATCGCTTTTATCATGGTTTCCGTCGAGTTCCACATGCTGACGTAGACAACGATTGCTTTGCGTTCGGTCTGCCCCGCGGTCCATTTGCCGTAAGCCTCGATGATTTTCGCCGGATTCCTGTGGATGGGGCCATGACTCGGGGCGATGACCTTCACGTCCCTGGCCTTCACTTTCTGGAGGGCCTTTGAACCCGCGCTCCTGAAGGGCATCATTATCTCGCCGAAATATCTCTTCGCGAAAGTCATCAGCTCTGGAACGTCGTCTTCATAAGTCCCGAACGCGGTATGGGCTCCGAAGAAATCACAGGAAAACAGTACTTTGTCCTCCACGATGTACGTGAACATCGTCTCCGGCCAATGAAGCCAGGGAGCGTCGATGAATTCGAGGGTCTTCCCTCCCAGCTCGATGCGGTCTCCCTCCTTGACCTTCCTTATTCTATCATCGGGCACCTTGTAGTAGATTTGGGCCATCTTGGCGCCCTTCTCCGTGGTGACAAGCAGGGCCTTCGGTGCCGCCTGCATCACGTAAGGGATGGAGCCCGCGTGGTCCGGCTCGGCATGGTTCATGACGACGAAATCCAGTTTCGCGATGTCCGTGATTTGAGCGATCTTCGCGTGCAGCTCTTTCTCAAAGCCGGGATTGGCGGTGTCTATGAGGACGGTCTTGTCCTTCCCCTTCACGAGGTAGGAATTGTAAGTCGTCCCCTGCGGAAGCGGGATGAGGGCGTCAAACATTCTGCGGTTCCAGTCCTTCACTCCCACCCAGAAGACGTCCGTGGCGATTTCAGGGACATTGTAAGTCTTCATTTCGGTCACCTCCCGATTTACCCAACTGATCCCCTTGCCTTACTCGGCACTCCGCTCCACGAGATTACCCTCTCTCGCTTGCAGCCGCATACACGCGCCGCCCGGCTGACGTGCAAATGGCGCCGGCTCACACATCGGACCCGGAAGCTCAACGCGCAGCTTTAAGTCTCTACTTGAGGATCTCGTCGACCTCTTTCTTGTCCACGTCCATCACGTACTGGATTCCGCTGACATTCGCGGCCTCGTGTGTCAGAGCCGCTATGTCGTCACGTGTTATGTGGTCGATGGAGAACTTCCTGCTTCCGGCCATGAGCTGGCGCAACCCCTGAGCAAGTCTCTCGTAGTACGTGTAAAGTCCGAGAGCCCCCGCGGGAATTCTCTCGAATTCGGCGTTGCCTAATTCCTTGCGCAGCGAACTCGCCGTCACGAAAATCTCGTCCAGCGAATTGCCAAAGCGTGCGATGTAGACCGGGATCCGGCCTTCCTGGATCGCGCGGCCGATTGTTTTACCTACCATCGCGGCTGCGATGGGGGCGCGTGCCATGCCGACTAGCTTCACGTACGGAGCGCCCATTGCAATGCCCTTGAAGATTTGGTCTTCGAATGTGGTTCCACCGGCGACTGCCAACGTGGGAACGTAGCGACCCTTGTCGGCAAGGCGTTTCGCATACTGGTAGAGGAGCGAATGAAGCTCAACGGGCGGGATTCCCCACTCGTTCATCATCCGCCACGGGCTCATGCCTGTTCCACCGCCTGCTCCGTCAGCCGTGAGGAGATCTATCTTGCACTTGGATGCGAACGCCACTGCCCGCGCCAAGTCTGCGGGCCGATAAGCACCCGTCTTGAGGAAGACGTACTTCGCGCCCGCCTTGCGCAGTTCCTCTACTCGCTTAACGAAAGCTTCCTCGGTGACCATGCCGACGCGCGAATGACGCTCGAACTCTTTGAACGCGCCGTGTTCAAAGGCCTTGATCACGTCGGGATCGGTCGGATTCGGTAGAACTATGTAGCCCCGCTCGTAGAGGAGTTGCGCCTTCTTGAGATCCGTGATTTTTACTTCGCCGCCGATGTCCTTCGCGCCCTGGCCCCACTTTAGTTCGACAATCTGAACACCCAACTTCTCAATCGCGTATTCCTGCACGCCGAGACGAGTGTCTTCAAGGTTTGCCTGCACGATTGTGGCTCCGTAGCCGTCGCGCATGTTGTCTTTGTAGAGTTTGACGCGATTCTTCAAATCTACGGTATCAACCACACGGCCGTTCTTGATTACGGCCTGAGGATCCATGCCCACGACGTTCTCGCCGATCGTCAGACCGGTGCCGGCAAGCGCCGAGCCGATTGCGAGACCTTCCCAGTTGTTCTTCGCCACGTTGGTCGAGCCGATACCGGGAATGATCCACGGATAGCGGAACTTTATCCCCTTGTCATGGCCTATGCGAACCTCGATGTTCACGGCCGGGAAGATGGCCTTATCGCTGTCCGCTTCGATGCCAAACGCTCCGACCGCCGTACCCATGACGTTGAAATGAGAATAGTCGATGGGATAGGTCTTCTCGCCGGCGGTCGTAATGATTCCAAAGGGCTGCGGGTAGATGACCTCGTGGCCTCTGTAGGCGGACTTGCCGATCTCGCACATGCCGATGCATCCGTCCACGCAGGTGACGCACATGCCGGAAGCCGGCACTACGGAACCTTCGGTTCTGTTCTTCGTGAGGGTTGCAGCCGAGGCGTTTATTCTCGAGAATGCCATTGTGTTCTCCTCCTTCGATTCTCCCTAACCTAGCCTCTTCTTATCTCAATTGCTATCGTGTCGGTAACGGTTCTAATCCTTCTCCTTTTCGCAGGCTACACAGGGATCCATGTAGCACATCATATCGTCGAACTTCTCTTTTTCGATACAGGGTGGACTCAGGTTTGCACAGCCACCGCAAATTGCCTTTTCTGGTTCGGCAAACGTACACCTCAACTGGCAGGCCGGACAGACATACATGCAGCCTCCGCACAGCCGACAAACGTCCGACCGAATGTCAAACGGCGTGCCGATGGTGCGCTTCTCGCCGCGCCCCCTGAAGCCGATGGCCTTGGCCATCATCTGTTCCTCGCACATACGCGTGCACAGCCCACAGAGAATGCAGTCCTCGTGTTCTTGCCTGAAGCGCTGTTGACTCACTTCGTGCGCCGAGGCAAGGTCCTGGATGATCTTCGATTGCGGGCAGGAGGCGAGAAGCAACTCCAGAATCATCTTGCGAGCCTTGACCACGCGCGACGAGGCAGTTCTCACGACGAGTCCCTCTTCCGCAGGGTAAGTACAGGATGAGACGAGCTTGGCCTTCGCCCCTTCACCGATCTCCACCACACAGAGTCGGCATGCTCCGTAGGGAGAAAGACCGTCCATGTAACAGAGAGTCGGGACGGGAAATCCCAAGAATCTGGCCGCTTCAAGCAGCGTCGTTCCGTTTTCAACAGATACTGGCAGCCCATTTATGTTAAGTGTGATCATGCTGTTTTCCCCCCCGTCGCCGCGATTTCCTCTTCTTCAGCTTTGGGCTCCGTGAATTCCAGGTCGCACCTCAAGCACCTGAGGGCCTCACACCTGGCCTCTTCTACCGTAAGTGACATCTCTACCTCGGCAAAGCCCCTCTTTCTCCATTCAACCAGGGCGCGCGGAGTCTCCACACGCTTGGCGCTCAGACATTCCTCCGACACCTCGGCTGGCTCGACGTAAATGTCGGGCAACTTTATCCCAGTCGGCTGCTTTAGCTCTTCGCCGCGCAGGTAACGGTCTATCACCAAAGCCGCCCTTTTCCCGTCTGCGATGGCCTCCACAACAGTGTTTGGACCTCTCACCACATCTCCACCCGCAAACACACCGGGTTGATTAGTGCATAGGGTTTCGGGATCAACCTTGACCGTCTCCCACTCGGTAGTGTCGATCTTCATTGAACTGGCGACCGAGATACAGTCAACGTCTGATCCCTCGCTGATTGCGGAAATTATCGTGTCCAGAGCTACTGTGAATTCGCTGCCCGGCACGGGTACGGGCTTGCGGCGACCGCTCGAATCCATGTCTCCCAACTCGTTTTTCAGAAGTTCAATGCCCGTGACGCGACCCTCTTCCGAAATGATTCTCACGGGAGAAGTGAGGGGTTCGAGCTTGACGCCTTCCTGGATGGCCGCCTCTATTTCTTCTTCAAAACCGGGCATCTCTTCGCGTGTGCGGCGATAGTAGATCGTCACGCCACTCACCTCTTTCTGGCGAATCGCGACTCGGGCCGCGTCAATGGCAGAGTTTCCACCTCCGATGACGCCGACTCGTCCTTTCGCCTGCCTCTTGCCACGCAGGTTAAAATCCTTGAGGAATTCGATCGAAGGGAAAACACCCTTTGAGTTTTCGCCTTCGACCTTGAGCATCTTGCTCTTATGCGCACCCAGGGCTAGAAAGATGGCCCCGTAACCTTCCTGGAACAGACTATCAAGTGTGAAATTGGTGCCGAGGGCGGCATTGCACTTCACCGTAATGTTCTCGTCGAGAATGGACTCGATCTCTTTCTCGATTATCTCTTTTGGCAAACGGTAGGCCGGAATTGCGCCGAATAGCATACCACCCGGCTTACTTTCTTTCTCGAACACGGTTACCTTGTAGCCTCTGAGCGAGAGGTAATGCGCTGCCGTGAGGCCTGCGGGACCCGCTCCGACGATCGCGATCTTCTGACTGTTTTCCGTCGCGAATGCCACCCTTTTCGGCTTGAAAACAGAAGGGTCCATTCGCTCCGTCACAAATCGCTTGAGAGGTCGAATGGCGATGGCCTCGCCCCCGATCGTGCCGGAACGGCATCGGCCTTCGCAGGGATGGTTACAGACTCGTGCACATACCGACGGGAAGGGATTGGCCTCTCGTATGGCCTGATAAGCTTCCTCCTCCTCGCCCCTGGCTATGTGAGCAACGTATCGCCAGGCCTCGGTTCCAATGGGGCACGCAGATTGGCACGGCGCGCCAACGAGATCCTTGCAGACACCCGCCGGGCAGTGTCTGTTCTTTATGTGTTCGATGTATTCGTCGCGAAAGTAGCGCAGAGTCGATAGCACGGGATTGGAAGCCGTTTGACCCAGCCCGCACATGGTCGTATCTTTGACCACGAGGGCAAGCTCTTCGAGAAGTTCGAGCTGCTCGAACGTACCTCTGCCGGCCGATATGTCGTCGAGGATTTCCCACATGCGCTGCGTGCCCTTCCTGCACGTGAAGCACTTGCCGCACGATTCATCCTTTAGAAACTTCATGTAGTACTTGGCGACATCCACGACGCACGTGTTCTCGTCCATGACGATCATGCCGCCGGAGCCCATGATGGAGCCCGCTTCGGTCAGGCTATCGTAATCGATCGTGAGGTCAAACTTTCTCGCCGGGATGCATCCGCCGGAAGGACCGCCCGTCTGTACTGCCTTTATCTTGGCCCTTCCAGAAGGACCACCTCCTATTCTGTTTACGATCTCGTCTACAGTTATGCCCATCGGGACTTCTACCAGGCCCGTGTTCTTTATCTTACCCACAAGACTGAATATCTTGGTGCCCGAGTTATTCTTTGTTCCCACCTTTGTGAATTCGGAAGCTCCAATTCTCATTATGAAAGGAATGTTTGCCCACGTTTCTACGTTGTTGATGACGGTGGGACGTCCGTCAATGCCTCTCTGTACAGGGTAAGGAGGACGCTGATAGGGCTCACCCACGTTGCCCTCAACCGATCTCATCAACGCGGTTTCTTCGCCGCAGACAAATGCACCGGCACCCCTTATCAGGCTTATGTCAAATGTGAACCCCGTCCCAAGAATGTCTTTCCCGAGAAGACCGAGCTCGCGCGCCTGGCGAAGCGCAATGAGTAGATGCTTGATCGCAAGCGGGTATTCGTGTCGAACGTAGACGACGCCGTCGGTCGCGCCCGTGGCATAGGCACCAATGATCATGCCTTCAATAATGCTGTGCGGATTGCCCTCGATGACGCTGCGGTCCATGTAAGCGCCGGGGTCGCCCTCGTCCGCATTGCAAACGAGGAACTTGCCCCCCTCGTTACCTTGCTTTGATAGAAGCTCCCACTTACGTCCTGTCGGGAATCCGGCGCCTCCACGGCCACGCAGACCTGACTTCTTGATTGCGTCTATGACCCATTCAGGCTTGCCTTTCTCGAGTACCTTGACCAGAGCGGAGTAGCCGCCTCGTTCAATGTAGTTGAAGACACGAATCGGATCGACCTTCTCGTTACTGCCCAGAATGTTTCGGATCTGTCCCTTGAAGAAGGGTAAGTCGCTTTCTTTCTCGACGGGTTTGCCGGTCTTCGGATCAACATAAAGCAGGTCCTGAAGTACTTCGCCCTTTGCCACGGCATCTATGATGCGCACCATGTTTTCAATGCTCACCCTGGGATAGAAAGTGCTCCGGGGTTCGATGAGCACCGAAGGATCCATCTGGCAAAAACCCTGACAACCCGTGATTCGCAGGTGAATCTTGTCCGTCAGACCTTTCGCCAGGATCTCCCGTTTTGCAATACGTATTAGGTCGTTGGCTCCACTTGCTTGCCCACAGGTACCGGCAGAAACGACCAACGTCGGAGTCTCCTGGTCACTGTCAGCAATGAGACGAGCCTGCAGTGTCCTGAAACTATCGATGGACTTGAGTCTTTCCATGAACTAGTTTTCTCCCTGTCTGCTCACACTCTCTTATCCAGCAATTGACCTTCCATCCAGCTCTGACTATCTACCTCGTGCCAAGCAAGTCCTGGAGACGTTGCTCTCATGGACGCCTATAGATTGACGCCGTCCAGGTCAAGCATGTGCCCCTTGCATCCTCTCCGGGAGCAGATCTGAATCATTCCTCCCGGACGAACGATCATCGGCACCATCGGTGCGCCGCATTCCTGACAGTTCGAAGCCCCCACAAGTTCGGTGTGGCAATGCGGGCAAAAGAAATGAGCGATGGTATCCATTTCAATTTCGTGTTCATGTTCGAATGAATAACTGCCGTAGAGGCTGGAAAGTCTCAGCCAGCCGTGTTTGTCACCGAACGAGATGGTGACTCTGACGGAAGGATGTCCGTCGATGAGATGGTCGGGATCCATCAGACTGTGATTGCACCTGGGGCAACTCACTTCAACGGGGAAAATCCGAACGCCGGCAGTGGCAGCGTCTTCGCTAAAGTTGCTCCGTGCCTGGTCCAGAATTGTCTTTACCCTGGCCGAGCTGACGTTCGAGAAATAGCGGCCGTTAACAACCACTATGGGACCAAGGGCGCACGCGCCAAGGCAGTTGACTGTCTCCAGGGAGAATTCCTTGTCAGCGGTCGTCTCGCCTGCTTCAACTCTCAACTGCCTTTCAAACTCTGTCGCTATTCGAGGTGCTCCACGAACGTGACAGGCCGTTCCCACGCACACAGAGCAGAGGTGTTTACCGCGCGGCTTCAGGCTGAACGCTCTGTAGAACGTCGCAATCCCGTATACGTCTACGAGGGAACGACACGTGCGCTCGGCCACTGTCTTCAGTGCGTCCGGAGGAAGATAACCGTACCTCGTCTGGATGTCCTCGAGGATCGAGATCAATGCGCCCTGTTCACTACCGTGCTTCGACACAATTGCTGTAATATCATCCTGCTTCATGTCCCAACCTTTGTTGAATTACGTGCGAACAATGATACCACACCGGTGACTTTACTTGTATCCCCTAACATGCAATGCGCTGCCCCAGACGAACACAGTGAGGAACGATTCGCTTCTACGGGAAAATCCCCCGTTCTTTGTAAACCTTCTCGAGACGCCCTAGTGCAACGATGTACGCGGCTGTACGCCAATCGATGCGCGGCTGCTTGGCAACTTCGTGCACGCGAGAGTACGCACCGACGATTATCTTCCGCAGTTTGGAATCCACTTCTTCGAGGTCCCAGGATTCACTTCGCTTGTTCTGGAGCCACTCGAAATAGCTCACGATCACGCCACCCGAGTTACACAGAATGTCGGGAATCAAGTCGATTCCTCTCTTCTGCAGAATTCGATCGCCGTCGGGGTCCGTCGGACCGTTTGCCCCCTCTGCAACGAGCTTCACGTTCAACATTTCTGCGGTATCGCAGTTGATTTGATTTTCCATCGCTGCGGGTATGAAAATGTCTGCTTTCGTCTGCATGAACGTGTCATGATCGATGGGTTCGGCCTTCGGATAACCGCCGACGAGGCCGCGATGCTCTCTGACGTAGGCACAAATTTCTTTGGTGTCTATGCCCTCGGCATTACGAATGGCTCCACTGACGTCTTCTATGGCTACCAGTTTTGCACCCAACGGAGCCAACAGACGGGCCGACCACGAGCCGACGTTCCCGAAACCTTGCACCATGAACGTGGCCCCGTTCAGGTCGAGCCGATTGTCCCTGGCCCACTCTTGAATTGTGAAGACCACACCTTGCCCCGTCGCCTTGTCCCGTCCTATGCTCCCTCCCGACTCAATCGGTTTTCCCGTCACAACGTGGATGGAACGATGCCGCTCACTGGAAGGTATTGTTGAGAGATACGTGTCGAGAAACCAGGCCATGATCTGGGCATTCGTATTCACGTCGGGCGCAGGAATGTCATACTCGGGTCCAACATTACTGCCTAGGGCAAAAGTGAAACGCCTGGTGATCCGCTCGACCTCGTAAGTCGTGTATTTGCTAGGGTCAAAGCTTATGCCACCCTTGGCTCCACCGAAAGGAATGTTTGTCAGCGCTCCCTTCCAGGTCATCCACGTTGCAAGAGCGCGAACTTCGTCGAGATCCACTGCGGGATGATACCTGAGCCCTCCTTTGAAAGGGCCGACCACGTCGTTATGTTGCACCCGGTAGCCCGTGAACATCTCGATCCGGCCGTCATCCATTCTCACGGGAAAATTCACCACGATTTCGTTGATTGTCTTGGAGAGGATTTTCCGTATGTCCGGATCCAATCCCATCAGGTCAGCTGCTTTGTTGAACTGATCCGTGACATTGTCGTAAAGAGTTCTCCGAGGCTTTCGCGGTTTCTTTACCCCTGCCGCATCAGGAGTGCTTCGCGTCTGTTTAGTCGGTTCAACCATGGTTTCCTCCAAGAGATCTTACAAGGCCTTCCAGTTCTGTTAACCGTTCATAACACGTGCTCGTACTGTGTCCGTTGCATGAACCCGCGTACAAGAGCGCGACTCATGAACAGATTATTCTAATGGTTTTTCTCCTTTCCTGCAATCCATATCTGACAATCTCCTTATTTTACAAGGGATTACCGCTGACTACCGGAGTCACCACATCACACCCCAAATCACAGGAACAACCCCAATTGTTCTAATGGACGGCTCATGGCAAACCGATATTAGAGTTGGAGCGGGCCCCGGTGGGGAAGAACAGAGGGCCTTCAGGTCCACGGTGCTTCCAACTAGCGGAAAATGATAACGTTATGCGCCCGGCCGCGCAGCATTTTCGAGGGACGAGGTAGGTGAAGTCACTCCTGGTATGAGCACGGTTGCGAGACAAACAGACAACCTGAATTTGCCGGCGCAGGATGCGGAGATCGCGCTCAGACTGCTCGATAACGTGCCGATTCCGCTCGTTCTTCTCGGCAAAGATGGAACAATACAGTTCCTGAACAAGGCGATGGAGAGTCTATCTGGTCGTTCCCTCGCCGAAGTGAGAGAGACGTGTTTCGTCTCCACTTTCGTCGCGGAAAGGGATCAGGCCAGGGAAAAGGAGATTATCGAGGGCCTGTTCTGGCTCCAGGAGCCGGCTACTCACCGGTGCGCGATCGTCGCAAAGGGTGGTTGCGAGATTATCAAGAATTGGACGGCCATCTGCTTCTCCGATTCTCTTGGAAGGACTTCGGCAATAGGTCTGGTGGAGCGTCGCGACCCCGCGGCTCCAGACGCCGTCGAGAGCTCCGAAGAGAGACTCCTTCGGGAAGATCTTCGCACGACCAAGGAGAGTCTGGACACTCTGCTTTCCCATTCGCCTGACGGCATACTCATAGTGAACGCGGCCACAGACGAGATGCTCGACGCCAATGACCAGGCCTGCAACATGCTTCGCGCTCAGAAGAACTCGCTCTTGGGAAGCAAATCATCCGAGGTATTCTCCCCCGAGTGGCAGTCAGACTACAAGAACTCCGTGCAAACAAAACTGCTCAAGAACGGAGACTACTTCCAGATGAGCGCTCTGGTGGCAAGACCGGAAGGTCAACGTCTACCAGTGGACGTCCTCGCAGCCCTCGCCGAAACAAACGGCACAAGACGTGTTCATGTGTTCCTGAGGGACGTCTCCAAGGAGCGCCGCGTACAGGGACAGCTCAGGTCGCAGGCGAGCCTGCTTCAAAACGTGAATGACGCCATCATTTCGGTGGACATGAATGACACCATCCTTTTCCTGAACAAGAAGGCCGAGAGTGTATACGGTCTGAACGCGGAAGACGCAATATGTCGTCCGCTCTACGACGTCATCAGATACGAATTTCTCAGCATCACGCATGAGGAAGAGCACAGACGCGCGATAAGGGAGAACGGATTCTGGAGGGGCGAAGTAGTCCATTATCACAAAGATGGGCATGCCATAAGCGTAGACACGTCGGTCTCGGTGGTGAGCGACGACGAAGGCAAGCCCGCCGGTCTTGTGATGGTCAACAGGGATATCACGGGGAGAAAGGAAGCCGAACGCAAGCTCAAGAGAAGGGGCGACGAGATGGCTGCTCTCTACGAAATAGGACAGGCAATCAGTGCACATTTGAATCTAAAAGACGCACTTTCCGTCATCCACGCCCAGGTCGGCAGGCTTATGAGAGCGCGGAATTTCTACATAGCCCTCTACGACGCCGCGAATGACGAGATTCACTTTCCTATCTACATAGACGAGCTGACCCAGAAAGGCGGCACTTCCAGGAAGGCGGGCAAGGGTTACACGGAATACGTAATTCAGACCGGTCGGCCGTTGCTCCTCGGCAAAGAGACCGAAGAACAAATGGGGCGGGACGGGTACGAGGGAATAGGTCCTCAGGCGCTGAGCTGGCTCGGCGTGCCCCTGAGGCTGGGACAAAAGGTCATCGGCATGATGGCGGTCCAGAGCTATGCCAAGGCGGACCTCTATACCGACGATGACGTCAGAATACTCTCGGCCATCTCCGATCAGGCTGCCATCGCGATCGAGAACGCCAAGATGTTCGAGCAGGTGAGAGTATCAGAAGAGACGTACCGCAATCTCATCGAAAGCATGAGCGAGGGTTACGTCGTGCTTCAGGACGAGAGAATCGTGTTTGCGAACCGCGCGTTTGCCGAATTATCTTCGTACGGCAAAGAAGAGCTAACTAGCAGAAAGTTCAGCGAGCTTATCCATTCCACGTCGCACGCGGTCATGGATGAGCTCTACCAGGGAAAGCTCACGAAGCCTGAGGAAGAAGTCCTTTCAGAGCTTACGCTAGTCTCGAGGGACGGGAATCAATTCAAGCTTGGTTTCACATTCAAGAATTTGACTCACAACGGGGCGCCGGCGCTGGTGGGAATCTGTCCAAAACGGTGAGCCCCTTCCTCCTGAGCCTGCCGATTTCCTTCTGATCCGCCCACAACAGTATGCGTATCTTGTCGGAGACAACCTTCTCTCGCACGAATTCGCACGAGCCTCTCAAATAGGATATCAGGCCTTCCTCCGCGAGGGGAATCTCGACGCTCGCCAGCGATTTCTGCGCCCTGCTGGTGTCGACTATCCGCCCTATGAGCGAGTCGAGGTTCTGTCCCTTCAGAGCGGAGATCTCGGTCGCCGATGAAAATTTTCCCTTGAGACTCTGTACGACTTCGGGTTCTGCGACGTCCATCTTGTTGAGGGCGACGAATGCCGGCTTTTCGCCTGCACCTATTTCTGTGAGCACGCTCTCCACGATGCCAAGTTGTTCCTCGGCACGAGGAGAGCTGGAATCCACGACGTGGATCAGGAGGTCGGCCTGGAGCACCTCTTCAAGCGTGGCTCGAAATGAAGTCACAAGATGATGCGGAAGTTTCCTGATGAAACCGACCGTGTCCGTAACGACGATCGGCGGCACTCTTCGGGAACGCAGTCTTCTCGTCCTTGCGTCGACGGTCGCGAACAGTCTGTCTTCTATGAAAGCGTCGGTTCCGGTGAGGGCTTTGAAGAGCGTAGATTTTCCCGCGTTGGTATAGCCCACGATCGCGACCCTGAAGACGTCCTCCCTCTGCTTGCGCTGGACGCACCTTTCCCGCTCCACGCCGGCAAGTTGTCTCTTCAGAGTCCCAATTCTCTCACGGACACGCCGTCTGTCCACTTCGAGCTGGGTCTCCCCGGGACCTCTTGTTCCTATTCCGCCCCCCAGACGCGAAAGATGTTTCCACAGGCGGGTAAGTCTCGGAAGTTGATACTCGAGTTGCGCGAGTTCCACTTGAACGCGCGCTTCGCGCGATCTGGCTCTCAGCGCAAAAATGTGCAGGATGACCTCGCTCCTGTCGACCACCTTGATCTGAAGAGTTTTCTCCAGATTCTTGACTTGACCCGGAGAAAGGTCCTCGTCGAAAACAACCACGTCAGCCGACGTGTCTTCGACGAGCGCCTTGAGCTCTTCCAGTTTTCCCTTTCCCAGGAACGCACCGGGAGTGATCGATTCCCTTCTTTGCATGAGGGTCCCGACTATAGTCCCTCCCGCGGTGTCCACGAGGAGCCCCAGCTCGTCGAGCGAATCGTCCGATCCCCTGACGTTGGAACCCTTGAGGCCGATGAGAATCGCTCTTTCGGATCTATTGTCTTCGGCTGTATTGTGGATGGGAGTCACCTCCGCGCGCCCCATGCATTCGGAAATGTGTCAGATATCGGGCGTCAAGCTATGCGAGTCGGGGAAAGCTCTCTCGGAAAGTCCATTAGCACCTCGAACTTTCCGTCCGGTCGGGCGTAAACGACGTCCTCGATTCTGACGCCGATCCCCTTTGACGGATAGTAGAGACCCGGCTCCACGGTGAACACGGAACCGCGTTGAATCAGGTCGACGTTCGTCTCGGGCCCCGCGAGGCGCATCTTTTCCTGCACCTCGAGACCTATGCCATGACCGAGCCCGTGCACGTAACCCTCTTCGATCCCGTCGTCCTGGCGGATCGTGCGATAGCCACGGCTCTCGAAGAAATCACAGACTCTTTCCTGATAGAGCCGCGCCGGAGAATCGATTCGGAGTGATTCGATGGACATTCTCTGTGCTTCACGCACGTCCTGGTATATCTTCTGGACTTCGTTCGGGACTTCCCCGACACAGTAGGTCCTGGTGATGTCGAAGGCGTAGCCGGCGCCTATCTCTCCGGGGAAAACGTCCATCACGATCGTACGTCCCGGTCTCACCTCGTCGTCGTCGTTGCCGTGGTTGTGAGGCACGGCCGAATCTCGTCCCATCGATATGATCGTGCCGCCCTCCTCGACCAGCCCGCGCTTGATAAGTTCCGTACGAAGGAGAGATCGCAGGTCGCCGATCTTGAGACGGCCGCCGTCCGCCTTTATCAGACGGTCGTCCTTTATGGGACAGGAGAAGAGAAGATCCCTGACCAAAGCGATGCTCTCGCACGTTCTTCTGGCCACGTCCCTCATTCTCTTGACTTCGTGCTCGTCCTTGGTGGTTCTGGCGACGTCAAAGACGCTCTTGTCCTCATCGAGCCCTATTTCCAGGCCGCTCATTCTCTGTTTCAGGAAGTCGACGATGGCCAGAAGGCGGCTGGCTTCGAATTTTCCGTAGAAGCAGACCTTCCCTCTCACGCCGAGCTTCTCCAGGGCGCTCCCTATCATCCTGGCCTCACCCTTGAGCTCACTCTTCTCTTCTTCGACAAATCGCTTGAGACCTATCTCCGGCCAGGACATGCACGGAATGCCCGTCTCTCTCGCTTCATCTCTCTCCATCGGATTATGCACGAGAAGAGCGCTCCCATCGTTCTTCATGACGTATACGGAACGCATCAGTTTGGTGGGCCCCGTCATGTAAGTCATCACGGGGTTATTTGTGCCTCCACCCAGAATCACGATCGCGCCTATGCCTCGTTCTTTCATCAGTTTGGGGATGTCACTTCTCATAACTCCTCCGCGTTGAAGTACGGGCCGAGACACCGCGTGCAGCAGACAGGCTCATCGCGGTGCCCAAAAACTCGTTGAGCAGATTCGAAGGATGACTCATAATGGGTCGGAATCACGGTCGCAAGAACGATCCGTCGCTATTGAATCGCAGGAAGTTCGTCTCACTGCCGGATACGTGTGCATACACCTGGTTGAGATAGGCTCCACAGACGGCGATTCTACTGGAATTTACTGAGCTTGTAAACCTGAAAGCATGGCGGAGCGCAAACGTGCAAACCTGCTGACGCCTTTGCGCCCGAAACCGGAGGAAGATCATGCGGGTCAACCGTAGGAGAATTCTGATAATTGGAGGCGGCGCCGTGGGTCCAAAGGCTGCCTCTCGTGCGCGAAGGCTCGATCCGGAAGCCGACATCAAGATAATCGAAAAGGGCGAGTACGTGTCCTACGGTGCCTGTGGGATGCCCTATTACGTCTCCGGTGACGTGCCGAATTCCGCGCAGTTACTTGCCAGAAGTCCCGAGTATTTCAGAGAGCAACTGGACGTGGAAGTTCTCACGGAAACACAGGTCATGTCCATCGACAGAGAACGAAGGCTGGCACATTGTGCCGATCTGACCGGAAGGCGGTTTCCCTTGCCCTACGACAATCTCGTGATTGCCACCGGGGCGGACCCCGTCATCCCACCCTTCGAAGGTCGAGAACTGGCCGGCATATTCAAGTTCAAGAATCTTTCCGACGCCGTCGCAATCTCCGAATACGTCAAGAGGCAGGAACCCAGGAGAGCCGCGATCATCGGCGCGGGTCTAATAGGCCTCGAAATGGCGGAAGCCTTCAAGGCAAAGGGAATGGCCGTGACGATCGTGGAAATGCTCGACTGGCCGCTTCCCACTCTCGTGGACTTTGAAGTGGGAGCGCTGGTGGCCAAGCACCTTGAAGAAAAGGGAGTGAGTCTAATTCTTTCGCAGAAAGCCCTGGGCTTCCAGGGGACGGCCGGAGGACGCGTCAAGAGGCTGAGTACCGAGGCCGACACAGTGGAATGCGACATCGCGCTCGTGGTTGTCGGAGTGCGGCCGAACACCGCTCTGGCTCGCGAAGCCGGCCTCGAGATCGGAGCCACCGGTGCGATCCGAGTGAACGAATTTCTTCAGACAAGCGACCCCGCAATCTATGCCGGTGGCGATTGCGTAGAATGCACCCATTTGCTCACCGGTAAAACAGTTTTCGTTCCCCTGGGTTCCACCGCCAACAAACATGGAAGAATCATCGGCACGAACGTCGCCGGCGGGCACGACGCCTTTCCCGGCATATTGGGGACTGCCATAGCCAAGGTCTTTGAAATGAGCGTGGGACGCACGGGCCTCACGGAACAAGAAGCGAAGGCGGCGGGATACGGGGTAGTTTCCTCCACGGTCACGACCAATGACAAGGCCGGCTATTACCCCGGCAGCAAGACGCTGACACTCAAACTGCTGGCGGAAGAGAAGACGGGCAAGATCATAGGGGCACAGTGCGCCGGTGAGGGCGAGATTGCGAAGAGGATAGACGTGATAGCCACGGCCATGAGTTGCGGCATGAATGCTTCAAGGTTGGCCAATCTTGATCTCGCGTACGCTCCTCCTTTCAGCCCCGCAATGGATGCCGTCCATCACGCGGCCAACGTGGTCAGAAACAAGATCGACGGAATCGCAAAGGGTATTTCCCCGCGAGAGTTGAAGAAAAAGCTCAACGGTCAGGAGGATCTCCTGGTCCTTGATGTCCGCACCAAGACCGAATGGAACCGCGTGAGGATAGAGGATCCGAAGATCCAGCACGTTCCTTTGAGCGAACTCGCGCGCACCGGCCACGAGCTCTGCGAGGGCAAGGAGGTGGTCACGCTCTGCCATTCAAGCGTGAGGGCCTACCACGCTCAAAAAATGCTGGAGAGAAAGGGATGCAAGAACATCAAGTTCTTGGACGGAAGCCTGGCGGCCTGGCCATACAAGGTCAGAAAGCAACAACCTTCCTAGACCCGAAACATCACCTTCTCGTTCGAGAATAGTCTCACGGACAAGAAGATCGCCCCGACCGCAATGACGAGAGTCGACAGGGACGCCACGGCGATGTGGAGTATGTTGAAGCTGCCCATCAGCACCTCTTTCTCCAGAAAGAGCACGCCCACGAGCGGAACGGCGTAACCTTTCAGCCCAAATTCAAGACCCGGGAAAATGGTCACTACCGCGGCAAGCATTATCACCATGTAGAAGTAGGAGGAATATGTTTGCCCCTCCTTGATGCTCTTTGCGAAGCAGCCGATGGCCATGAACGCAGCCGAAAGAAAAATCATCACCGGCACGAGGCTGAGAAGAAGAATCAAGACCGTGCCGGCCGAAACGCTCATCTTGCCTTCCGCAATGGCGCTCATGAAAGACAAGCCGCTGTACATGGTGAAGAGAAGCCCCACGAGACCCATGAGCGCCGTGGCAAGCGAGAAGAGCATGACAGCCGCGAATTTTCCGAGAACTATCTCCGTTCTCGAGGCAGAAGTCACAAGCACCGTCTCCAGCGTGCTCCTCTCCTTCTCCCCCACCGTCACGTCTATGGCCGTGTGCTGGGCGCCGGCAGACATAAGAATTATGAGCAAGAACGGCACCATTGTTCCGATTGCAAATGCGCCCATCTCGCGGGCCGTCGCCACGTTACGGGGTTTGGCCTTGACCGTCTCCAGAATGGACACGTCCAGTCCTCTGCTCTCGAGTCTTTGTCTGACGACGCGGTTTCCATATTCAGCGAGCAGAGACGTGATCCTGTCTCTTCCGCCGATGGAGTTCATGTCGGCGCCATCGTAGAGCACGTCAACTTCTGTGACGTGTCCCCCTTCGAGTGCGGTCTCGAATCCGTCGGGCACGACGAGTGCTACCCTGGCGACTCTCTGTCTTATCATCTGGCCCGGATCGTCCCCCCGGCTCCCCGACACAGAGAGGACGTCCACCTTGCCCTGCTCCTTGAGAAAGGCGAGCAGGCCGGAGGCTTTCTCTGCGTTCACGACGGCGACGGAGACGGCGGTTTCTTCTTGCTTTTCTCGCACCATTTGTTCGAAATAACCCATACCGGTGAACAGAGCCGGGTATATCACAAGTGGGAGGGCTATCATGAGAAAGATGGTGCGACTGTCTCTGACCGAGTCTACGACTTCCTTCCAGAAAACCGTTCGAACGTTGCTAATTCTCATGGAGTTCTTCTACCTCTCGTGACGATCCAATAGAGTCCACTAGTTCGGGCTGACGAGCCTGATGAACACGTCTTCAAGGTCTGCGCCACCGTGAGCTTTGAGAAGCTCGGAAGGCGAACCCTTGGCCAGAAGTCTTCCCTTCTCGATTATCCCCACTTCGTCGCAGAGTCTTTCCGCTTCAGTCATGATGTGAGTTGAAAAGATGATCGACTTCCCGTCGGCCTTCCAACGTCGTATCAGATCGAAGGTCGCGCGTGCATTCACCACGTCCAGGCCGAGAGTCGGTTCATCCAGAATGAGCACGGACGGGTAGTGGATGATAACCCTGGCCACCGATATCTTCTGCTTCATGCCGGTAGACATCTTGCCGACCCTTGTCTCCAGAACGTCGGCCAAGTCAAATTGAGTGCAAAGCTCATCGATCCTTGCCTCGAGTGCTTTGTTCCCGATGCCCGCAAGCCTGCCGAAATACGTCAGGGTCTCTCTGCCTGTAAGTCTGTCGTAGAGTTTGGTGTCACCGGACAAGAAACCTATTTTCTCCCTCACTTTCGAGGGCTCGCGCACTATGTCGTATCCGTCGACGATCGCCGTCCCGGAGGTCGGCGCCAGAATCGTGGCGAGCATGCGTAACGTCGTTGTCTTGCCGGCCCCGTTTCTTCCAAGAAGTCCGAAGACGGTTCCGGGCGGGCATTCAAAACTGAGCTCGTTGGCCGCCACGACGTCTCCTCGCTTCCCGTCACGGAAGGTCTTTGTGAGAGCTTTCGCCTGAACCAAGGTTCCTCCTCGTACAATTGAAACACGCCGTGTTATGGTTTCTTCGAGTCGGGGCAGATGCCGCTGTACGCACAATACTTGCAGGAAAGATGACCCGGCGCCGCGTCAAATCTCCGGGCCCTGATGCCCCTCGCAGCTTCTCCTATTCTCTCTTCGGCCTCGGCAAGATCATCTTCTTCTACTGCGCGGCGCCCCACAAGACCCGTCTCCAGAAAATGCAGTTCGACAAAATCCGGCATTCTATCAAATGCTCTCTTGTACGCGAGAGCGTATATCTGAAGCTGTAGGCTGCCCTTCGTTTTTTTGTCCGCGTCCTTCTGAGTATGCACATCGGAAGACTTGAAGTCTACGATTCTTACTTCGCCTTCACTCTCGTCAATCCTGTCCCACCTTCCTATGACCCTGTTCTTGTCGACAAAAAAACAGAATTCCTTCTCCACGTGCGTCGGCATTCGGCCGCGCGCCTCCTCTTCCTCGAAGAACCTTCTCATTGCCCTCTCGCCGGCTTCGAACCGCTGTTCCTCATGCTCTCGCGTCAAGAATCCCTCGCTTACCCACGAGGCCTCGAAGACCACAAGAAGCTCGTCCAAGCTCATGCGGCGGCTCTCGCGTTTTCTCCGCAGGTACTCCTGAACCGCCTTGTGCAGGGCGCTGCCGTACACGACGGCGTGATGCCTCATGATGGGAACCCTGAGTATGTGGACGTACTTGTACTTGAGTGGGCAAGTCTCGTAGTCGTCCACCTGAAGATGACTCAGCGTAAGACTCTCTTCCGGCGAAAGGGGTCTCATTGCCGGAGGCAGTCTCTCCGGCGGCACGCCCGCATTTCGCTCGATGGCTTCAATCGCGGACGACTTGAACGGAGCCGGAGTCGTCTTGGGAAGGTCGAGCGCTTCCATCACAAACTGGCTCACCTTCTTCGGCCTGGTTCCTCCGTAGTCGCGAGCGCTCGTGAGATAGAGCTCTTCTTCGGCTCTCGTCATACCCACGTAGAAAAGTCTTCTTTCCTCCTGAAGATGAAAATCACCCGTCGGCAAAATGTCTTTGACGAGAGGTTCGGGCAGTTCGATGGGCTCCTTCCTGTGCGGAACCGGGAACCTCTGGGAGACCAGGCTCACCAGGAATACCACTCTGAATTCCAGTCCTTTTGCCTTGTGAATTGTGAGCGCGTTGACCGCGTCAACGTCAAGATCTGCCTCCGCAACCGCAGGATTATCTCCGGCCTCGGCCAGCATGTCCAGGTGGGCAACAAAATTGTGCACGTCGTCGTGGATCGACACCGAGGCGAATGCCCGCAACATGTCAAAGAACTTCGCGATGTTTCTGATCTGCTCGTCGGCCACGGAGGACGCCTCGCTGCTCAGCCTCCGCAAATAGCCCGTATCCGTGATGAAACCGTAGAGTATCTCTCCTGCCGGTTTCTCCCTCGAGAGCATCAAGTAACGTCTGATGTCCGACATCAGTCTCCGGACGTTCCGTTGCGTGTCTTCCGAGACTTCAGGGAGTTCAGTGGGATCGGCCACGGCGCGACCCGTTTCGCCCGCCACTCCGGTCTGAGTCAGAAGCTCAAACACTTCGTGCAGGGTCAGATTTCTTCTTCTCGCAAAATTATTGAGCTTCACCAGATCGACCTGGTCCGTCCCATATATTTCCGAACCCGCCAAGTAGTAGAGACTCGGGCTGTCGTCAAAGTCGGCTATCGAGTGAAGAAAGGAAATCAGAAGCCTCACCTCTTCTCTTCCGTAGAGTCCCCTGCTTCCCGAAAATCTGTGCGGCACGCCTCGCATGTTCAGGGCCCGGAGGAAAGGATCGGCGTCATTGTTCGAGCGAACGAGAATCGCGAAATCCTTGTATGCGTACTTGCCCGATGCGACCTTTTCTTCGATCAGCTTTGCAACGACGTCCGCCTCGCTGGAGACCGCTTCAAGATGAAGATGCTCGGGAGGGCGAGCCTCGTCCTTCGTGGAAACCAATCTCTTGTCTATCGAGTTCTTGACCTCGAGCCTATCGGGGTTGTTGAATCTGATGAGTCTGTAGGCACAGTCAAGAATGGACTGAGGAGTTCTGTAGTTTGTGGTCAGCACAATCTGTTTAGCCTGCGGATATGCGTCCATGAATCCCAGAATGTTGCTGATCGCCGCCCCTCTGAATTTGTAAATGCTCTGGTCGTCGTCGCCGACGACGGTGACGTTTTCCCCTTCGCCGGCCAGAAGCTTCACGAGCTCGAACTGCGCGTAGTTTGTGTCCTGGAACTCATCCACCAGGATGTAGCGAAATCTCTCCCGGTATCGTCTGAGTACGGTCGGATGCGTACGAAAGAGTCTCAACGTAAGATTGACCTGATCGCCGAAGTCCACGTTTCCCTCTCTGGTCATCAGGTCCTGGTAAAGCTGATAACAGTCCGCTATCTCCAGTTCCTTCCGCGCCCTCTCGCGAAGCTCCTCGTCCTCGGGTCGGAGTCTGCTCTGTTCGGCGAGAGCCCGCGCATAGTCCAGATACTCGGCCGGACTCACGTCCTCGTCCTTGGCTCTGCTGAAGACCGTCACCATTGCGCTGATGAACTTCGTCGGATCGCTCAGCGGCCGGTAGTATGAAAGAGGAAACTCAAAGAGGTGCTCCCTGAGAAAAATGATCTGCTCCGGCTGCGTGAGAACCTTGAACTCCGGCGTCAAACCCATCTCGAGAGCGTGCTCTCTCAGCACTCTGTCGCCGAACGCGTGAAAGGTGCTTATCCAGACGTCCGTGTAACCGTAGGGGACGAGTACGTCGACCCTTTCCTCCATCTCGGCGGCGGCCTTGTCCGTGAAGGTCAGAGCCATTATCTCGCCCGGGTTCGCCCTCTTTGAGGCGATGAGGTGGGCTATTCTTCTCACTACTACGGAGGTCTTCCCGGTTCCTGCGCCGGCGACAATCAGCAGAGGACCTTTGTCGTGAACGACCGCCTGTCTCTGCGCTTCGTTCAGTCCCGCCAGGATGTCTTCCTGGGGAACGACCGTGCAGGATTCCTCGGGTTTGAAAGCTCTCAAGACAAGAACCTCAGAGGAGCCATCCTCCAGAGATGGTAATACAGGAACCGGTTACGTAGGAGGCATCTTCAGAAGCAAGAAACGTGATCGCGCGCGCGATTTCCTCGGGACTCGCCGCCCGCTTCATCGGAATCTTTTTCTCGATTTCCTTCAAGGCAGATCGGGAAAGAACACCCGTATCGACCATCCCCGGGGCCACGACGTTTACGGTGATGCCGAAAGACGCGACTTCCTTTGCGAGGGACTTGCTCAAGATCAGGATTCCGGTCTTAGAGATGTTGTAGGCAGTCGTGTTCGGAAATGCTCTCACGTCATCGCATCCGGCAACACCGATGTTCACGATCCTGCCCCACCGCCGTCTTTTCATGTGGGGAATCGCTCGGATCGAACAGTGGAAGGCGCTATCAAGATTGCTCCGCATGATGCCGCGCCACTCGTCCGGTGTCACGTTGAGGATCGGTCTGTACAGGAAATCTCCCACGTTGTTCACGAGTATGTCCAGCCTGCCGAAGCTGCGGATTACGGCGTCAACGGCCGCCCCGGCTCCGCGCGGCAGTGAGACGTCGGCGCGCACCACGCGTGCCTCTCCGCCGAACGCCCGTACCTCCTCCGCCACCTTCTCGGCGAGCTTCTTCCTGGAGCGATAATTCACCATGACAGTCGCGCCCGACCTGCCGAGCGCGAGGGAGATCGCTCTGCCGGCGCCGGCGCCCCCCCCGGTGACGAGTGCGACCTTGCCTGAAAGGGTCACGTTTCCGGGGTGCGCCGTACTCATGTTCTTGCGCCTACTTGTCATATATCTTTCTCATCAGGATCCATCCGTTAGGATCGAGCAGGATATTCACCGGCTTCTCGGCAGACTTGAATGTGAAACTCATTTCTCGCTGCGACACATTCACCTCTTCTATTCGCAGACCCTTCGAGGTCTCGATCCCTATCTCGATCGGAAGATGATAGATGTTTCCCTGTTGCTTGAGGAGCACGACAATCTGATACTCGCCGTTGTTGCGCGCGATCTCGGATCTGAGCGAGATTGTCGGCACGCCCGTCCTTTCGAGCCACTCCTCTCGCCACCAGCCGAGAGATTGGCCGCATCCTTCTTCCAAAGTCGAGATGAATTCCGACATGGAGAAGGTGTGGAAGCGAAATCTATAGAACAAGAGCCCCACGGCCTTCTTGAAAGCCTTGTCCCCGACCGAGTGCCTCATCAACCGCATGAGCCACGGATATTTCCCGTGGATAATCTCCTGAGGCGTGTTCCCTCTGAGTTCGTAGTAGAGCACGTCCTGCTCCGCGGGCAGAGACAGATACTTGTCTCGAAATGATTCGAAAATCCCGGGTATCGGTTTGCCCCGCGCCTCTTCGTACAGGAATTCCGCATGGTCTCCAAAACCTTCCGTCCACTGAAACGCGCCGGGGCCGCTCCCTCGCGTCGTGTAATCCCACCACAGAAGCGCCGTCTCGTGAGCGTCGTGTCCCGTGGTTGCGAATTCCTTCTCCAGATACTGCGGGTTGTACCCCACGAAACCGGGAAACGCGCGCCTCGCATTGATGCCGCTAATCGTGACGAAGGTGAACTGATCGAACGGATAGAGACAGTATGTCTGTGAGTACGAGGATATGATGTCATAGCTCGTCGAGAAAATCTGTTCGGCGAATCTCTGACTCTCGGGATAGAGAAAGGTCTGCATGTACAAGAATCTGACCTTCTGCTCGGTCATGATCCATCGCGAATCCGCGATCACCGAGAAACACACGGCGGGCGTACTCGTGCGAAAGACGTACTCGACCCTGTCCTTGGTTCTGTGCGTCTTCATGAGCCTTCCCGGGGCGACTGCCTGAAAATGTGAGGGGAGTATCAGCGTGGTGGTGACGGTTGCCCAATCGTCGAAGTCGATCGGGTAGAAGCGATCCGACCAGAGGAGAAAGAGGCTGGAATCAGCGATTACGTCTCGATCTTCGTCGTCACTCTTTCCAAGAACTCCGCTGAGTTCCAGGTTGAGTTGGAGTTGGGTGGAAGGCTTCTCAATGACGAGCGTGACGTATCCGGGACTTCTTTCCACCATTACCTTGGAGACGTCCGACGTCGCTGTCACCAGGTCATACCGGTCGCTCAGACCGAAGCTGAAAGCCCTGGTGAGCTCCGGATTGGCGATCGCCACGCCGGCCTTCAGCAACATGGTCTTGGTATCGAAGTTCGGTTCGATCGTGAGATCGTAGTGCTTGATGTCGTAGGAGTGCTCTTGCCCTGTTGCGTTCGTGCTCAAACCAATCGAAAAGAGAATCAGGAACATTACAGTCGATATCGTTCGCGCCATCGTTTTTCCGACCGCCCTAGCGTTTACCGTGAAAGCGCTTGGCTTCTTCTTCCATTGCCTCAAGTCTTGTGTAGTAGTCGGGAAACTCGGTCAGATGCGCAAGTGCGATCTTCCCGGTCACAATCGGATCGTCGTTTGTCACGTCGGTGAAGGAATCGCGCTTGCCGTGCTCCAGCTCGACCTCGAGGCCCATCCTAAATTGCTCGAGATCGTACTTGTTCCAATCGACTCCGATCTTATCGCCAATCGTCTTTGCCTCAGCGGCCGTGAAACGTCTGTGATCTGTCATGACAAGTCCTCCTTGCTGGTAGAGCCTCCTCTCGCCCACCTCGAAGCGGACCGGTCGGAGGCAATGAGTGCGATTCGATGCGTGATCATATCCACTTCCGCTTTCTCAGGAAGACCGTTTCAAATCCCTCTCTTTCCCACACCATGATCCCGAGCCTGTTCTTGGCATGAACCGTCAGCACGGCTTCCTTGATCCCGTGTTTCCTAAACCATGAATACGTCGCGTCCAGCATTCGCTTGGTGATTCCACGGTTTCTGTATTTCTCCGCAACAAAGACATCTTCGATGAAACCATACTCTCTCTGCCGGAATATCGGCGGCCTCGAGGCAAGCGTCGCCAGCGCATAGCCAACGATTCTGTTGTCCTCCTCTGCCACGATGAGGAGTCTCTTCCTCGAGCGCACGCACTTTCCAAGAAACGACGCCAGTCCCTCTCGAGCATTTTCGGTCAGAGCAAAGACTCCGTCAAAGGCGGCGTGATACCCTTGCATGGTCAAGCTGAGTTCCGTCACCTGTTCGATGTCGGCCGATCTTGCCTTTCTGATCTGCATCAGCTACCACCTTACTACGTGTGTTCTTTCCAATCGCGGAGCACCCGCGCCTCAGGCGCCGATCCTTACAGATTCTAACAGACAGTGAGGCCCGCGCCAATGGCGCAGGCCTCACGCTTCGGTCGTAACGCGCGACGCGGAGTCTCAGCCGACTCGAGGCTGGTGTGTCGCCCCGAACACAAGTCCTGAGATTGCCTCGCGGGCTCTCCGTTTCTTAGTACATGTCCTCACCGTAGCCACCGCCACCCGGAGGCATAGCAGGCGCCTTCTTCTTTTCGGGCTTCTCGCAAACCAGAGCCTCGGTGGTGAGAAGAAGAGCCGCCACGCTGGCCGCGTTCTGCAGAGCAGTGCGTGCCACCTTGGTCGGATCAATCACGCCGGCTTCAAACATGTCCTCGAACTTCTCTGTCTCAACGTTGAAGCCGACATTCTTCTTCTCTTTCTTCGCCTGCTCGACGATCACGGAGCCTTCGAGGCCGGCGTTTGACGCGAGTATTCGCATCGGCTCTTCGAGAGCGCGCTTCACGATGTTGACACCGAGCTTCTCCTCGCCCTCGACCTTCACCGCATCGAGCATTGCCGCGATTCTCAACAGCGCCACTCCGCCGCCGGGGATGATGCCTTCCTCGACCGCAGCTCTCGTGGCGTGGAGAGCGTCCTCGACGCGAGCCTTCTTCTCCTTCATCTCCGTCTCGGTCGCCGCGCCCACGTTGATGACGGCCACTCCACCGGCCAGCTTGGCCAGGCGCTCCTGGAGCTTTTCCTTGTCGTAGTCGCTCGTGGAATCTTCGATCTCTCTCTTTATCTGCGCCACTCTTCCCTTGATCTCTTCAGTCTTGCCGACGCCTTCGACGATGGTCGTGTTGTCCTTGTCAATCGTGACCCTCTTCGCCTGGCCGAGATCGTCCAGTTTGGCGTTCTCGATCTTGACGCCGATGTCTTCGGAGATGACGTGTCCGCCGGTGAGGGCGGCGATGTCATCCATCATGGCCTTTCTGCGGTCTCCGAATCCCGGGGCCTTCACGGCGCAACAGGAAAGTGTCCCGCGGAGCCTGTTGACGACGAGAGTCGCAAGGGCTTCGCCTTCCACGTCCTCGGCAATGATGAGAAGCGGCTTCCCCTTCTGAGCGACCTTCTCCAGAAGCGGAAGAAGGTCCTTCATGTTGCTCAACTTCTTCTCGTAGAGAAAGATGTAGCAGTCTTCGAGAACTACCTCCATCGTGTCCTTCTCGGTGATGAAATACGGAGAAATGTAGCCCCTGTCGAACTGCATACCTTCGACCACTTCCAGCGTGGTCTCGATGCTCTTGGCCTCCTCGACGGTTATCGTCCCGTCCTTGCCCACCTTGTCCATCGCGTCGGCTATGATTTCGCCGATGGTGACGTCCGAGTTGGCAGATATCGAGGCGACCTGCGAGATCTCTTTCCTGTCTTTGACGGGTTTGCTCATCTTCTTGAGCTCTTCTATGGCAGCCTCGACGGCCTTCTCAATTCCTCTCTTGATGCCCATCGGGTTGCTGCCGGCAGTCACATTCTTGAGGCCCTCTTTGAAGATCGCCTCGGCAAGAATGGTCGCGGTAGTGGTGCCGTCGCCAGCAACGTCGCTGGTCTTGGAAGCCACCTCGCGCACCATCTGCGCGCCCATGTTCGCGTACGGGTTTTCGAGCTCGATCTCCTTGGCGACGGTGACGCCGTCTTTTGTGATGGTGGGCGAACCCCACTTCTTCTCCAGAACAACGTTCCGTCCCCTTGGACCAAGCGTCACCTTGACCGTGCGACTCAACGTCTCCACGCCTTCAAGAATGGCCTGCCTGGCTTCCTCCTGGAAAACCATTTGTTTAGCAGCCATATGAATCCTCTCCTTTTCCCAAATTTCCTACGGTTTCTACTGTCCTAAACACCTGTCTCAAATGGTGAGTATACCAGACGATCCTGGTACAAGAAACAAGGTTCTACTCAGTCAAAACGGCCAGTACGTCGTCCTCGCGCAAGATGATGTATTCCTTGTTGTCAATCTTGACTTCCGTGCCCGAGTACTTGCCAATCAATATCCTGTCACCCTTCTTGAGCTCCACAGGAATGCGCTTTCCGTCTTCGGTCATTCTTCCGTGCCCGACCGCGATTACCTTTCCTTCCTGCGGTTTCTCCTTTGCAGTGTCAGGAATGATGATGCCTCCCTTCTTGGCCTCTTTTTCCTCGAGGCGCTCGACAAGGATTCTGTCCGCCAATGGCGCGACCTTCATGGTCCACACTCCTTTCTGAAGATTGAGTCATGAGATTCGAAGATGCTTGAGTGGCAGATCCGGCTGGCCATAAACCAGACAAACCTGCGTTGGATTAATAGACCCGACGAGACTACCGTGGTCAGACAGACCCCGTGAGCCTGCATTGGGCCCGATTGTTCGGCAAAACCTGCCCATCACCTCCCCGTAACTGAAAACTTCTAAATCAAGCTCAGTCGTATCAGAGGCGAGCCTGCCGTATAACGCAACTTGCAGGCCACCACTTCGAGATCGATCGCCGGGACATTATATCACTTCTCGAGGTCTGAATGTTCGGGGGAAATTTGGCCCGGCAATACCCGTGACCGGGGTGCGCGAATCAGCCAGGACGGCGAATCCGACAAGACGAACGGAATGGACGGGTTCGACGCCCCGAATCGTGTAACCCGGACTTAGCTCAACCTGATGACGTTCGCGTCCCAGGTCAGGTGCCTGTCTCCGTGCGTGAATATGATCACTTGCGTGTCTCGTTCGCCAGCCAAATCGGCCAGCAACGCCCTCGCTCTTTCGAGCCTCTCGTCGTCGAAATTGACGAACGGATCATCAAGAATGAGCGGGAGGCCCTTCTCGCCGGAAAGCTCTTCGATCATTGCGATTCTCATCGAAAAATAGAGTTGGTCGTGCGCACCAGTGCTTATTTGCTCGGGGGCGATCTCCTTCTCGGCAGAAGTCTCGAGCAAAGGCTCCAACTCCGGAGAAAGTCTCACGGCTTTGTAGCGCTCTTGCGTTAGCGTTTTGAAGACTTTGGAGATTCGGCCGGCGATCCTTTCAATCGATTCGGCTTGATACTGCGCCACGCACTCCTCGAGGATTTGCACCGCGAGCCTGAGGGCGTCTCGCCTCAGGGTGAGTCGGGCGAGGCTCTCTCGGAGCCTCTCTATCTCGTCCTGATAGACCTCGGGTGGACTCACTGGTGATGCAGAGACGCGCGCATGTTCAATCCGCGTCTCCGTCAGCTTTCCCTCCAATTCTGCCAATTCTTTCTCGGTGCTTTCGATTTCCGCCTTAGCGCGCGCCGCCATCACTGCGGCCTTCTCAGAATCATCTTTGAGAGGAAAAAGCTCTTCGTGCTCTTTGAGAAATTGCTCGAGTTTCGCCTCCCCGACCGCCGCATCGCTCAGGGCGGCGGAGTAGCCATCGCCCCCTGTCCGTTCCCTTGCCCCTGCCTCCACCTCGGCTTCCGCCTTTCGCTCGAGCAATTGCCTCTCGAAATCCTCGACGGTCTTCTTGGCCTCTCTGAATCTTGCGTATTGCCCCGCAAGCTCCAGCATTCTGAGCGTCCCCACGCGAGCACGAGTTTCTTCGTCAGGAAATGAGCGGCACACTTCTTCCCTGAGACGAGCTTCCTCTTCTCTGAGGCTCGACAGTCTCTTCCCGGATGCCTCCAGGGACGCTGCGTCCGGCAATTTCCGCCGTCTTGACCGAGAGAGGAGGTAGAGCCCGATATACACTGCAATCGCAACCGCAGCACCCACGCCAATCGTGAGACCCAACTTCCCGTTCAGGACCCCGACGACCAGGGACACGATAAGAATGCCAAGAGAAACTGCGGCGATGGCCCAACCGGGAATCGGTCGAGGCGCGACTCTGGACTGTGCCTCTTTATCCGACAGCTCCCTTTCCGCCAGGCCGACTTCTCCCTCGACGGAGACCGCCCTGGACAGCGTTGAGGAAATGTCGGTCTCGAGTCTCGCGAACGAGGGGTATTCTTTACAAAGTTTCTCCCTCGCCCCCTCGCAGGTCTTCTTTACCTTTTCGTAGTCTTCTTTCGCGGATTGTTCGCTCCTGAGTAGCTTCCGCTTCTCTTTGAGTATGTTTTGGAGCTCGACGAGTCTCCCTATCTTGCTCAGAAACTCTCTCTTCTGAACGCACTTCTCCCTCAGGCCCTTTATCCTCGTCTGAAGCTCCCCGGCCTCTCCTGCCAGGTTTATGTTCCTGGAAAAGAATCCCTCCGCCGTCTCCAGGTCCGCTTGCGCTTTGTTCAACTTGTCCTGGACTTCCTCGATGGCCCTCATCTTTCTGCGGGCTACCCTACCCCAGGGATTCTCGGTAGTAAGCTCGTCGAACCTCGCCTTCAGGAGTTCGATCGCGCCATTATAGTCGGTGGAGCCCGCTCCCGATATGAGTCCCCTGAGCCCGGGAGTGAATTCCGTCTCGAGATGCAGTTGTCGGACGATGGAGGTCTGCCTTGCGAGAGCTCCGTCCGAGAATCCGAAGAGTTGCCGGAGAAGCTCCAGATACGCTCTTTTCTCGTCGCTCCTGTCACTCCTGGAGCGCGGGCTTGCGTCGCCGGAGAACAGCTCCTTCGAGTTTCCGTTCTCGGTTCTCGTCACGGTCACCTTGTTCGAGGAGAAGTCCCTGAGGAATCTCACCGTGCCCCCAACCACTCCAAACTCCACCAGGCCCGTGAATCCTCTGGAGGGAGACCAGGATTGGAAACTCTGCTCCGTGTCCTTTCTCTCGACGCCAAAGACTGTCGCATAGATGGCCTCCACGAGCGTGGACTTGCCGGACTCGTTGCCTCCATAGACAATGTTCAGGCCTCTCTCCGAGAAGCGTATTGAACGCGGAGACGCGAAGGGGCCGAATCCTTCTATTTCAATTCTCAAGATTCTCATTGGCGACGAATTTTCCCTCGGCGTGTGGCGTTGGAACAAGCTCACTTCTTTGGAGCGTGCTTCACTATCCCCTTTTCTGCGAACGCGCTCAGTCCTTCCTTCAACGCGAGTTCATAAGTCGCGGGCTCCGGCGTGGCAGCGATTGCTTCTTTGAGCTTCCGCACGAACATCCCTCGGATTGTCCTCTCACCCAGAATCTCCTCGACGGGAAGTGAAGAGAGCAGGCTGGTGGCGTCATCGATTTCAATGTAGAAAAACTTGCCCGCCAGCGCCCCCGTCAGAAAATCCGATCGTACTACGAAGTCCGGACGTCCCGTCACTGTCAGCTTGAGGAGCAGATTTTCATTCCCCAGTGACTCCAACTTCTCGAGCAGCTCCTCCTCGTCCGAGACCGGCTCAAGATCAAGAGAGAACACTTTCTCCTCCAAGACACGTTTGTTGAACGGGTGCTTCTCCACTCTAACCCGGCCGTCTTCGAAACTTGCCACCACCAGGTAGCGAGGCCCGTTCTCCCCAAACGCTTTCCCTTCGAGTGTGCCGGGGTAGACCACCTTGGTCTCCGCGCGCCCCCCGCCCTGCGGAGACTCGGAGAAACCATGATAGTGCCCGAGGGCGACGTAGTGCATGCCGCTCGAAAGGAGGTCCTCGAGAGCCACTGGAAGGTCCTTGCGCCTCATGTCCCACTCTGGCGAGCCCTTGAGCGAGGCGTGGGCCACGAAAATCCTGTACCCGTCCTCGGGCAGACTTGCCTTCACGCCCGCCAGAAACTCCGCAACCGTTCTTTTCTCTCCAGGTTCGTGTGTGAGCCAGTAGAAGTAGAATTTCTCGCCGTTCAGCACGAGCTCAAGCGGTGCGGTAGAAAAGGGCTCTGCCAAAACGTGTACACCTGAGGGAAAAGATTCCTTCCTGTAAACGCTCTCGGGAAGCGCAATCGTGTCGTGCGTACCAGGAATGATGAGTGCGGGGATTGAAGCCGTCGACAGCCTACCCAGCTGGGCCCTCACGAATCCCCTCACCGTCTCGTCGGGCAGGGAACAATCAAAAAGGTCACCCGCTATTATCATGGCTTTGATCGCGTTCTCGGGCTTCAAGGCATAGTCAACCGCCCTCTGAAAGGCGGACTTGAAGTCCTCAGACCTGGCTCTGGCCTTTTCGGGGCTCAGAAATCCCGGAAGGTAGCCGATGTGGAGATCGGCAAGATGGAGAATTCTCACGGGCATAAAGTCGAAGACCCTCCCATTTGATTCTTCGAGAATAACTCCGGCATCGCGATGGAGACAACGGGAAAGCTGCGCGATGGGACCGTGTCCTTCAGGGGTATCGTGTGGATTCCTCCTTAGAGCGCAAACCTGAGGATTGCTCCTATTCGTCCCTCTGTTTCGAGCGCGGTCGAAACGCCCACGTGAACAACCTTCCCGTTTTGCCGGAGCGTCTCCCGAATCGCTTCCTCCACGACATCGGCCACGCTCCTGGTCTTTGCCTTGCAGAGAGGGCATTCTTGCTCATCTATTCCGACGAAGCGACTGTTGTCACAAACCACCCCGTCCGCCACGTAGCCCATCTCGAGAACGAGCGTGTGAACCTGGCTCCTCCGCAAAGCTCCGAGGGTCGCCCTCAAACCCAGCACTCCCAACCCACCCCCCTTTGCGCTCTCCACGAGCTTGCGCACAAGCTCCACGTCAGAGCGTTCCTCTATCTCCTTGTCCACTTGCATGGTGCGCTTGAGAGCTTCGTCGAGCGGAATCGAGGCATCCACGCTGATTTTCGCCACCACTCGCTCCTTGAGATAGCTGTGCAATAGCCGTTCGAATTCGGGCACGATCTCTGCCTGACCTCCTATGATGAGGCGGTCAAACTTCCTGTTCCGAAGAAACTCGTAGGTGACGTCTGCCACGTTTTTCAGGTGCCTGTGGACGTGGTCCTCTATGTGTCTCTCGATACGACGCTCTTCGTACCCGCCCCAACCCGAGGCCTTGACCTTGCCGGGGACTTCGTCGAATATCTGAGAATGGTCTTCGATCTCACCGAGACACACGGCGAACACGCGCGCCCGCTCTCTATCAACGAGAACCGTGCAGTAGCGTTTGTACTGATCCAACAGCATGGTGAAGGGCCTTATGTACGGATCTCTATCTACGATGAGCAGATTAGTGACGGGACCGGGAAGAGGATAGGCATTCCACAGGCCGGAGCCGGAAGAAGCAAAAATGGCGATTCCTTTTGCTCCTCTTCTGTCCAGTTCGGTCGTGACGTACTTGGAGAGTTTCTCAAAGTCATCCGCGAGCGAGAGCTTCGCTTCTCTTCCGAAGGAGCTCTTCTCGATCGCATGTTTTCTCTCCTTCATCATTCCCTTGAGAACAATCTCTGCGTCTTTCGTCGTGAACTTGAGCGAGCTCAAATCGAGATAGAGGCTTGTCGTTGGAAACTCCTTGCCCGCGCGCTTGAGCAGACTCCAGACTAGTTCATAGCTGATCATACGATGTACTCCTTAGTGACGTGGCGCATTACTGTTCAATAAGTATCGTCCAGAAGCTGAAGATTGCCGACCCTTACCCTCGTAAGCCCCTGGGCCAGAGCCGCGTTTCTTGCGCGTTCGGCGTGCCTGCGAGAAGTCGATGGAAGATCGGGAGTCAGAAAATGTGGGTTAAACGCCAACAAAGAATATGGAATGTCGGGATTGAGTTCGGCAATGAACCCTGCAATGGCCGCCACCTCTTCTTCGTCAACGTATCCCGGCACGAGCAACGTGCTCGCCACGAGGGGCGGAGGGTCGGGCCTCTGTTCGAAGAACGAAGACAGCGTTCGGAAATTGTGAAGAGTCGTCTTGTTGCTGACGCCACACAGGGCAATGTGGATCCGTTCATTTACGGCCTTGAGGTCGAACTTGACGCATCCTCCGGTCTTGAGCGAAATCTCCATCATCTTCTTGGCAAGAGAGGGGTGCATCCCGCCGTTTGTCTCCCAGCAAATGCGGAGCATGCGGGGCGTTGGGGAGCCGCTCGCCTCTTTCATGGCCAGCCTCGAAGCGTGTATGGCGTGCGGGAGTTGGGGCGTCGGGTCTCCTCCGAAAAAACAAATGCAAGACGTCCTGTGATCAACGCTGTTGGCGAGGTCTCTGGCCGAGTGAAGCTCGCCGCGGCGACTCTGGAGCCGAAAGTGCCAGTTTTGACAGAAGAGGCAGTCGAAGTTGCAGGCCTCATAGAAGACGGCGAGGTTCTTATATCCATACTCGGGACCAGGTGAGTACGAGTAGTCCGGATAGCCCGCTTCGGTTCCGCCGGGACACACCCAGCCGGCCACGCAGTTGGTCGGTAGCGAATCAAAATACCACGACACGCAGCCCAGGTTCATCCACTGCCTGACCTTGCCGTCCCTGTTTTCCCGCACTCCACAGTAGCCGAATGATCCTTTGGCCATCCGGCAATGGTTGGCGCAGAGGCGACACTCCGCGCCATCAGGGTGTCTCGGCGGCTCAGGTTCCAGACCGAAATCGCGCCTCTTGTGGTGAGCCTCGCGGATGTACTTCTCGCAATCCGGGAATCTCTTGAGGATGCATTTCCGGCAAACGCTTAGAACCTGAGCGACGAGCAGGGAATTTTCTCCGCAAACTTGACAGGTTGCCATGGCCGTCACCATCCTAGCACACGCCGCATTGTCAAGCAACCCGGAGAATCAGAAGGTGTGAAAAAATCAAGCTCCGCCAATCCTCCCGGCGTGGAGCGTGCAGAGACACCGAGTGGAAAAGACGGAGCTTTGATAACTAACTACGGCCTGCGTGGGGTGCTCTCCGATCCGGCGAGAGCACCTTTTAGACCGGCTATTTCGCCCCTTTACTATAGCACAATCGGGGCCAGTCTGCGAGAAGGAAAAAATGGCCGCGCCGGTAGTGCCTGGGGCCGAAGCGTGTTCGGCAAGCTCCGCTTCTCAAGCCCCTCTCGCCTTTTTCCTGAGTCTTGCCAGGAGCTCCCGCACCCCGAACGTGTTCAGCAAGTCCGCCTTTTCGAGCCAACCTCGCCTGGCCACTGCCAGGCCGAACTTGATGAACTCGAGATGTGCGATACTGTGAGAGTCCGTGCCTATCGCAAGCGTGACGCCCGACTCCTTTGCCTTTCTGCTCCCGATGTCCGAGAGGTCCAACCTGTCGTAATAGGCGTTGATCTCCAGCGCAGTCCGGGTATCCCTCGCGGCCTCCATGACTCTATCGAGGTCAAGCTCGTAACCCTCTCTTCTCGAAATGAGCCGGCCGGTCGGGTGCCCTATGATGTGGACGTGGGGGTTTTGCATCGCCGATACGATGCGCTCTGTGACTCTTTGCTTGAAGCCACTGTGAATCGAGGCCACGACAACGTCCAGCTTCTCCAAAATCTCGTCCGAGAAATCAAGCGAACCGTCCGCCTTGATATCAACCTCGATTCCGGCCAGGAGCCGAAAGCCCCTTCCCTTCAAACGTGAGTTCACCTTCTTTATCTCTGCAATCTGCTTCAGTAGCGTGGTCTCGTTGATGCCTCCGGCGTAGCTCGCGGACTTTGAATGATCGCAGATGGCGATGAAACCGTAGCCCATTGAGAGGGCCTTCTCGGCAATGGTCGCGATTGAATCCGAGCCGTCGCTGTAGACGGAGTGAACGTGAAGATCGCCCCGTATGTCCGAGCGTGTGACCAGCTCGGGCAATTTTCCCTCTGCGGCCGCCTCTATTTCGCCTCGATCTTCCCGGAGCTCGGGCGGCATCGCGGGCAGGCCGACGGCCTTGTAGACGTCCTCTTCATTTTTCCCGGCGATTCTCCTTTCGCCCCTGAACACTCCGTACTCGTTTATCTTGAGTCCCTTCCTCCTGGCGATTTCTCTGAGCTTTACGTTGTGGTCCTTGGAACCGGTGAAATATTGGAGCGCAGCGCCGTAAGAGGCCGGCGCAACCACCCGCAAATCAACCTGGACGCCGCCTTCGACTATTATGCTCCCCCTGGTCTCGCCGCGTGCGAGAACCCTCTCCGCACTGGGGAGTGAAGTAAACTCCTCTATGATCTTCTCTCCGTCAGTTCCCTCGCAGAGTATGTCTATGTCGCCGATTGTCTCTTTGAGTCTCCTGAGCGAGCCCGCAGTTGAGATTCTACTCACCTTGGTAGCCTTCTTGAGCTCTTCAATCACGTGTTCGGCCACCGGCAGAGCGATACCGAGCGACATTCTTTCGTGGCTCGCCTCGAAAAGCTGAATTCCCTTGGTCAGGTTTTCGACCTTCTTATCCCCCATGCGCGGAAGCTTCGCCAGGGAGCCGTCCGCAATCACTCTTTTGAGATCCAGAAGGTTCTTCACTTTGAGTTTCTTGTAAGCCAGCGAGAGGGTTTTGGGCCCGAGACCTTGTATGCCCAGGAGGTCTATGAGACTCGATGGCACGCTCTTTGTCACTTCCTCGAACTTCGCCATCTTTCCGGTGGAAAGGTACTCGCCTATCTTCTTCGCCATTCCTTCGCCGATACCGGGGATTTCTTCGAGCTTTCCCTCTTTCCAGATCGACTCGATGTTGTCCCTCAGATCCTGAATGACCCGACTGGCTTTCCTGTAGGCAAGCACCCTGAAGGGCAATTCGCCCTTGAACTCCAGAATGTCAGCTATGCGATCAAACATTTCGGCGATGGTGCGATTTTTCATGGTAGGTCAAGTAGGTTTGGAACGTGATTCCCCGCGAAACAAATGCTGAGGGCAGCCTAAGGCCAGGCTGCCCTCTCTGTCAAGGTCAAGCGGTGTATTCAATGGGCAGGTCAAGTTTTCTTCAGTTGCCTATGTGTACTTAGCGATCGTTCAGACTCAATTGTTCGCCAAGGTCGGCTTGTCTGCTTGTGCGGAGTCCTACTCAGGACTCGATCCGGCCATCGCAGCCGTATCCTGCTTGTCCGAATACAAAACCCTGAGCTTAGGCGCTCCCTGCGACCTGTCAGCGCAATACAACTAACTTCTGGACGCCACCTCTGGCACGCCCTCCTGCCAAGAAACGAGCAAAGTAGACCCCGGGTCTCACCTCCTTACCCTTCTCATCCCTACCGTCCCACAATACCTCTCCCTCTCCCCCTGGACACTCTATACGCCTCACTAACCTCCCGGAT